>JBEPXT010000016.1:0-43352 GCA_041641795.1 Salinigranum sp. | reverse complement strand
CGGCCGCCATCTACGCCGCGTCCCTGCTCTGCAACGAGAAGAAGACCCAGCGCGAAGTCGCCGACGTCGCCCAGGTGACCGAAGTCACCATCCGGAATCGCTACCAGGAACAGATCGAAGCCATGGGAATCCACGGCTAGCGGGGCCGGGCGGACCCTTTTCCGACGCCCTCGTGCGTCCAGCGGCCGGTATCCGGTCGACGGGCGCTAGATGACGCCCGTCACCGTCGCCACCTCGATGGCGGCGGACTCGCTGACGCCGTCGCCGAGAATCGTATACCGGTCGCGAATCTCGTGGGCGGTCGTCAGCGCCTCGATAATCGTCTCGGATTCGATGCCCAGTTCGGCCGCCGTCGTCGGCGCGTCGATGCTCTCGAGGGCCGTCCGGATGTCCCGCCACTGTCCCTTCTGCCCGCTGTGGAGGTACTCTGTCAGGATGGCGCCGACGCCGACCTGGTGGCCGTGGAGTGCGGCCCCTGGGACCAGGCGGTCCAACTGGTGGGAGAACAGGTGCTCGGCGCCGCTGGCCGGCCGGGACGTCCCGGCGATGGACATCGCGACGCCCGAGGAGACCAGCGCCTTCACCACGATCCAGGCGGACTCCTCGAGGCCCTTCTTGATGGACCCCGCGTTGTCGACCAGCATCTCGGCGGTCATCTGCGAGAGCGCGCCGGCGTACTCGGAGTACTCGACGTTCTTCAGGCGGTTGGCGAGCTGCCAGTCTTTGACCGCGGTGTAGTTGGAGATGATGTCGGCGCACCCGGCGGTCGTCAGCTCCCACGGCGCCTGCGCCAGGATTTCGGTGTCCGCGACGACTGCCAGCGGCGGGTCGGCGGCCACGCTGTGTCGCGTGTCGCCCTCCGGTATCGAGGACCGCCCGGAGACGATGCCGTCGTGGCTGGCGGCGGTCGGAACCGAGACGAAGCCGACGCCGAGGCGGTCCGAGGCCATCTTCGCGATGTCGATGGGTTTGCCGCCGCCGAGCGCGACGAGGTACCCGGCGTCCATCGCCTGGGCCGTCTCGAGGACCTGCTCGACGGCCCTGAAGCTCGCTGTGTCGACCGTGACGGTCTGCACGCCCGGGAACTGCTCGCGGATGCGGTCGCCCACCAGGTCGTTCGGCTTCGGGCTGGTCACCAGCAGGGGCGTGCCCGAGAGGTACAGTTCCTCGACGGCATCGCGTAACTGGTCGACGACGCGGTGTCCCACGAGGACGTTTCGCGGGAGTTTGATCCACGTGGATTTGTCGAACATATGCCCGCATCGACGGGGCGGGGTGAAAGCGTTTCCCGTCGCCTGCACGCTGGCAGGTCACTCGCGCGTGTGGAACCGGGCGGAGCGACCGGCGGATTCGCCGCCCGGCCTCTCGGCGGTGCCTGCCGACTAGAGGAACGTTCCGGCCGCGTCCGAGAGGAAGTACAGGCCGAAGCCGGCGAGGACGGCGGCGCTGATGCCCGCGACGACGGGGGCGAACGATTCGACGCGCCGTTCGGCGGTCACGAGGGCGGCCGGAAAGCCGGTGACCCACACGAGTATCCCGCCGAAGAACCCGACGATGAGCGCCGGACTCCCGGTGCGGACGACGAGCACGCCCGCGAGTTGCTCGCCGAGGTACGGCATCTGGCCGAGCACGTCGACGGTCCCCGGTTCGAGCATCCCGACGCCGATAGTCAGCCAGAACAGAATCTGGTACGGGTTGGTCAGCGCCAGGACGAACGCCTTCCGGAACCCGGCGCTCGCACCGCCGTCGGTCGACGCGGCCGAGCGGAACGACCCCCGGGCCTCCATCGCGGCCCCGTACGCGAAATACAGCATAAGGAGACCGCCCACCCCGACCATCACGGCTCGGACCGTCGGGAACCGCTCGATGAACGCCACGACGCCCAGGAACGCCAGCACGAAAAACAGCCCGTCTGCGGACATCGCGCCCAGGCCGGCGCGGAATCCCGACCACCAGCCGTGGACCACGCTCTCCTCGGCGATGACGGCGTTCATCGGACCCGGGGGCGCGGCGAGCGCCAGCCCGAAGACGACGCCGAGAACCCCGGTCACGAGCGATGTCACGAGAGGGGATGCCACACGCGGGAGAAAGCCGAGGGGATACAAAAGGACCACGGAACGCCCGCCGACGCGCCGGTTCTCCGCGCGGGAGGTCGAACGCCGGCAGGAGTAGCGACCGCTGTCAGAACACGCCGACGACGGCCCCCGAGACGACCCCCACGACGGTCTCCCACACCGAGAACCCGGTGAGGAGCTTCAGCGCCACGTCCGCCGCGAAAAACAGGAAGAGGCTCGCGGAGAACAGGTGGGCCTTCCGGGAGTCGAACCGGTCGGAGAACCGGTGGAAGAAGTAGGCGTTCGCGATGCTAACCGGGATGATGGCCAGCATCTCGCCGACCCAGATGGCGGGGTGCGCGCCGTACTGGACAGCGAGGCCGATGGTGACGAGCTGCGTCTTGTCGCCGAACTCGCCGGCGGTCATCATGGCGAAGATAGGGAGGAACCCGTTGAAGACAGTCGGAACGTCCCGGCCGAACACGGTCGGCGATGCGAAGCCCTGGACGCCGGTGATTCCGCCGTCGGTCTCCGTGGGGGTCGCCGTCGACCCCGGTTCCGGCGCCGACCGGAGGAGCAACACCGCGAACAGGAAGAACAGGACCCCCGTGAACAGGTCCAGGTAGGCGCCCGGGAGCGCGCTCTTGACGGCCTGCCCGAACAGGATTTCGAGCACCGTCCACCCGGCGAAGGCAGACCCGGCCGCCGCGACGACGACCTTCGGGTCGTATCGCGTGGAGAGCCCCGCGATGATGAACTGGACTTTCTCCCCCGGGAGCACGGCCAGCTGGGCGACCATCGCCACGGTCATGATTTCGAGCCAGCCGGTCACGCGTCCTGCACCTCCGTCGACGTGGCCTGGCCGGAGACGGGCAGCGACCGGACCCGAACCGAGGCGGCGATGGACTCGGGGAGGCTCTGCTCGCGGTCGGACCCATCGACCCGGACGGTCACCATCCCGAACGGCGCCACCTCGACGACGGTGAGTTCGGTGCCGGGACGGATGCCGGCCTCGGCCAGGTACCGGAGTTCGGATTCGTCGCGGTCGCTGACGCGCGTGACGACGACGTGGTCGTCCACCTCGTGGGTCGACAGTCGCGTCGTCTCGTCGTCCTCGACGGGCGAGAGGTCGGGGCCCGGAATGGGGTCGCCGTGCGGGTCGACGGTGGGGTCGCCCAGGGCCTCGGCGACGCGGCGCTCGAACTCCTCGCTGATGTGGTGTTCCAGCGTGTCGGCCTCGGCGTGGACCTCGCTCCAGTCGTAGCCGAGGTGCTCGGCGAGGTACGCCTCCAGCAGGCGGTGGTGGCGAACCACTTCGAGCGCCAGGCGTTCCCCCTTCGGGGAGAGTTCCACGCCCCGGTACTTCTCGCGGTCCACCAGGTCGCGGTCCTCGAGTTTGTCGAGCATGCTCGTCACCGTCGGCGGGGTCTTGCCGAGGTGGTCGGCAATCTCGGAGGTGCTGACAGGGGGACCCTGCTCCATCTGGAGGGTGTAGATAGCTTTGAGATAGTCCTCCATCACGTCACTCGACATAGCGAGGATTAGATTCGTCTAAAGTAAATAAGTGATGGTTCGAAACCCGAATTCGGAGTCGGGTTCTTCACGGAAACGCGCGCACGGAATACCGCTTCTGAAGGAAGCGCGCCGAATCAAGCCCGCTCGTTCAGAAATACGGACTCGGATGGAAGGCTGTTCGGTCTCTGGGGGTGGGTCCGAGACGGCGACCCGCGGTGCCGATTCTGACTCGCCCGGACCCGCCGGCGATGTCGGTTCTGACTCGCCCGGACCCGTCAGCGGTGCCGGTACCGACACCTCCGGCCCGTCGGCGGCGCCGGCGGTTCTACACGCCCTGGCTCATCAGGTGACTCCGGAGGACGTCCGCAGTTTTCGCCCCGGACTCGGTGTTGAGGACGGCCACGGTGGCGTCCGACGGGAGTTGCGAGGCCAGTTCTTCGAGGCCTGCCAGCGCCGCGCCCGCCGCGGCGCCGAACTCGACGCCGACGTGTTCGGTTCCGGTCACGGCGCTCTCCAGGATGTCCCGGTCGGAGACCGCCAGCGCGTCGCCGCCCGTCTCGTCGAGTGCCGCCAGCGCGAGGCGACCGCCCGCCGGGTCGGGTATCTCGAGTTCGCCGCATATCGTGTCCGGATTCTCCCAGGCCTCGGGTGCCTCGGCGCCGCGCTCCCGGGCCGCCGCGATTGGCGCACAGCCCTCCGCCTGGACGAGAGACACCGGCGGCTCGGTCTCCACGAGTCCGAGCGTCCGCAGTTCGCGGAATCCCTTGGCGAGTCCGACGACTAGCTCCCCCGTCGCGTCGGGCACGACCACCGCGTCGGGCGCGGCCCAGTCGAGGTCGGCGAGCAGTTCGAACGCGAGCGTCTTGGCCCCCTCGTGGCGGTACGGGGTCGTGAACTCCTGGAGGGAGTGCCAGTCCGTCTCGAGTTCGTCGAGTCCGGCGACCGCGTCGGGGTACCGGCCGCCCACCACGCGCATCTCGCCGCCGTGGACGTTCACCATCGCCTTGGCGGAGAACGGCGCCCGCGACGGGACGAACGCGTAGGACCTGAGGCCCGCGCGGCCCGCGTAGGCCGCGCCGGACTGGCCGCTGTTGCCGGCCGAGGCGTGGGCAAGCGGTTCGACCCCGTGGTCGCGGGCGGCCGTCACGGCGACCGACAGCCCCCGGTCCAGGACGGTTCCGGTAGGGTTGCGGCCCTCGTCTTTCACGACCACGCGTCCCAGGTCGAGTTCGTCCGCGAGTGCCGGCGCGTCCACGAGCGGCGTGGCCCCCTCGCCGATGCTCACGGCCCGGTCGGCGGGAAACGGGAGCAACGCGTCGTACTGCCACATCGAACCGCCGGGGTCGAGGGCGACCGACTCGCGGTCGAGAGCGACCGCGTCGTAGTCGTAGACGGGGTCGAGGGGCGCGCCACAGTCGGGGCAGCGACCCGGTTCGGACGCGTCGAACGCCGCGCCGCAGTCGGTGCATTCCAGCCCACGGAACGCCGGTGAGGTCTCCATGCCTGGTCGTTCGGCGGGACGGACTAATCCCTTCTCACTCGGTCCGGCGGCGGCCGACGTCGTCCGGCCCGCACGCCGGCACCACAGAAAGGAGTTTGTGACAGCCGACCGAAGCCCGGGCCATGCACGAGGACGCTTCTGTGGTGGTCGCGGGTGCCGGTCTCGCCGGTCTGGTTGCCGCGCGCCGACTCGCCCGAACGGGCGCCGAGGTGACGGTGTTCGAGCGACGCCCGGAGGTGGGCGGCCGGGTGCGTACCCGCCGGAAAGACGGGTTCACCCTCGACAGGGGATTCCAGGTCCTGTTCACGGCGTACCCGGCCGTGCAGTCCGAACTCGACCTCGACGCCCTCGACCTCCGGGCGTTCACGCCCGGGGCCTGCATCGCGCGGCCGAGCGAGCGGTCTATCCTCTCCGACCCGTTCCGCGACCCCTGGTCGCTGACCGAGACGCTGTTCAACCGGGAAGTGACTACTTCGGACAAACTCCGGGTGCTCGCGCTCCGCCAGGACCTCGTCCACCGCTCGGAGGCGAGCATCTTCGCCCGCCCCGACGAGTCCATCCGGTCGTACCTCCGCGACTGGGGGTTCTCCGAGAAGTACCTGCGGAACTTCGTCGAACCGTTCTACGGCGGCATCACCCTCGACCGGTCGCTGTCGACCTCCAGTCGCGTGTTCATGTACACCTTCAAGATGCTCTCGGCGGGCCGCATCGCCGTCCCCGCCGAGGGGATGGGCGCGATACCCGCCCAGTTGGCCCACCGGGCCGAATCCACTGGCGCGACGCTCGCGCTGGACGAGGCGGTCGAATCCGTGACCGACCGCGGCGACTCGGCGACGGTGACGACGGCCGACCGCACGGTGGACGCCGACGCCGTCGTCGTTGCGACGGACCCGCGGCAGGCCAGGGAGTTGACCGGCGTCGACTCCATCCCGACGACGGCGCGGGCCAGCGTGACCCAGTACTATCGCCTCCCGGGCGGAGTGACGCTGGACGTGGGGGGGAAGCTCATCCTGAACGCGGCGAACGCGTCGCCGAACACGGTGGCCCCGCTGTCGGCGGTGGCGCCGGAGTACGCGCCCGAGTCCGACGAACTGCTCTCTGCGACGTTCCTGGGGCCCGAGGCGCTGGAGACGCCGGCGGACGAACTGTACGAGGCGACCCGCAGGGCGCTGGAGTCGTGGTACCCGGAGCGTGCGTTCGACGCCCTCGAACGCGTCCACACCGAGCGCATCGAGTTCGCACAGTTCGCGCAACCGCCGGGCGTCCACGACGACTTGCCCGGCGTGCGGGCCCCCGGCGGGCGGACGTAC
Organism: Salinigranum sp.; assembly: GCA_041641795.1. GTDB lineage: Archaea > Halobacteriota > Halobacteria > Halobacteriales > Haloferacaceae > JBEPXT01. The sequence continues at coordinate 36,972 of JBEPXT010000016.1, read as the reverse complement.
CTCGCGGGTGACTACACCACCTGGTCGTCCATCCAGGGCGCGATGCGGTCCGGCCGAGAAGCCGCGGCGGCGGTCCGGGAGGACCTCTGAGCGCCGGTCGAGCGGGACGATTCCCCTTCTCGACAGCGCCACCCACACGCCGCGACCTGCGATGTTTCACCCTGAAATATTTTTCGACGTTTGTACCACTCTTGTCGACATTCTTCAGCCAATGTACTTCACGTACGTGCGGAATATACCAACAATAGCGTGAAAACGGCAAGAAATATACCCGCACGCGGACCAAGGTCGGAACGCCCGCTATGTCCCAGATGTTTGCATCTCCGGCGAAGTACGTGCAAGGTCGCGGCGCGACAGAATCCATCGGAGAGTACGCGACGACCCTCGGGTCGTCAGCCCTCCTCCTCGGGGACTCGTTCGTCCTCGACCTCGTCGAGACGCCCGTGAGAGAGAGCCTGGAGGCGGCCGGGCTGTCGCTCGCCGCCGAGGAGTTCGGCGGCGAGTGCTCGAAGGCCGAAATCGACCGCCTCGGGGACGAGTTCGACGACGTCGGCGCCGACATCGTCATTGGCGCCGGGGGCGGGAAGGCCCTCGACACGGCGAAGGCCATCAGGGAAGAACGCGACGCCGCGATGGTGGCCATGCCGACCATCGCCTCGACGGACGCGCCGACGAGCGCACTCTCGGTCATCTACAGCGAGGACGGCGAGTTCGAGGAGTACCTGTTCCTCGACGACCATCCGGACCTGGTGCTCGTCGACACCGAAGCCATCGCCGGCGCGCCGACGCGGTTTTTCACCTCGGGCATCGGCGACGCCCTGGCCACGTGGTTCGAGGCCGACGCGACGTACCGCTCCGACGGGGACAACATCCTCGGCGAGAAGCCGACCGAGGCGGCTCACAGCCTCGCGCGCCTCTGTTACGACACGCTCCGCGACCACGGCGTCTCGGCCGTGGAGGGCGTCGAAGCCGGCGCCGTAACCGACAGCGTCGAGGCGGTCACCGAGGCGAACACCCTCCTGAGCGGTCTCGGGTTCGAGTCCGGCGGCCTGGCGGCGGCCCACTCGGTACACAACGGCCTCACGCAACTCGAGGCGACGCACGAGGCGACCCACGGCGAGAAGGTGAACGTCGGGACGCTGACGCAACTCGTCCTCGAGGGCCGGGACGACGCGGTCGTCGAGGACCTCATCGAGTTCTCGCTGGAGGTCGACCTCCCGGTGACGCTGGCGGACATCGGCATCGACGACCCGGAGAGCGCAGACCTGGACCTGGTCGCCGAGACGGCCTGTGACGAGAACGAGACGATACACAACGAACCGTTCGCGGTCGAACCGGCGATGGTCAGAGACGCCCTCCTGACCGCCGACCGGATGGGCCACCGCGTGAAGGACCGCCGGTAGGGACCGCCCCCGGTCAGCGAGGGGCGGGGTCGACGCCCGCGTCGTAGTCGGTCGCGCGGCCCGCGGGCCGCGCGAACACGGGGGCTTTCCGCGACGCGAGGCGCCGGGTTCCGTGGAATCCCACGAGGAATACGACGAGTCCCCACAGCAGCACCAGCACGACGAGGTCCGCGGGGACGGCCGGGTCGCCGCGGAGCGTTCCCGTCGTCACCCAGACCTGCGCGCCGTTCCAGACCGTGTGGAACAGCACCGCCGGCAGGACGCTCCCGGTGGAGTTGTACAGGGCCGCGAGCAGGACGCTCAGCGCCAGGAGACTCGCGCCGTAGGTGAGCGTGGAGCCGCCGGCCTGCTGGGACCCCGACAGCAGGAACAGCGGTGCGTGCCAGACGAACCAGACGAGGCCGACCAGGAGGGCCGCCCCGAAGGCTCCGTGTCGCTCCTGGAGCGCCGGTTGCGCGAAGCCGCGCCAGCCCGGTTCCTCCAGGCCGCCTCGAACGAACGCCTGGAGCAGGAGAATCGGGAGTACCGCGAGAGGGAGCAGTCGGGCGGCGTCGAACGTGCCGCCCAGCAGGACGAAACTCCCGACGGTCAGCGCCAGCACGCCGAGGGGGACGACGACCGCCGCAGTCCACCACCGCCGCGCCACGCGCCACGTCGTGAGGCGGGCGACCCACGCTCCGAAGTCGCCCGTCGCCCACGAGACGATGGCCGCCCCGCCCAGGGGACCCAGGACGCCGAGGGTCTGCAGCCCGAACGCGAGCGCGGCGTTCGGAGACGTCGTCGGGCGGTTGGCGAACTGTATCGACGGTATCCAGAACGACCAGGTGATGGCGACGGTCAGCACGGCGAACGCGGCGACGGGGTGGGAACGAATCCACCGGACAGGTGCAGAGGACATGCGAATCACGCTGGAGTGGATACGCCGACCGCCGGGTTAACCCCGGACGGTCGTTCTCGTCGGGGGAGAACCGCAGTGCCGTCCGAGACGACGGTCCGCGGTCAGTTCGCGGGGAGTGGCGACGTCCGTACTGACGCCGTCACAGCAGCCGCCGGAACTGGCCGAGCGGGGGAAACGAGAGCGTCGTCCCGCGGTCGGGGTCGAAGACGACGGGGCGGAGCGCGTCGGCGTCGGTGACCAGCGGCGACTGGAAGTCGTCCGTCCACATCCGGTTGACCGTCGCGCCGGCCGCGAGGTGGCTGAACGCCGGGAGCATCAGCACGTCGCCGCCCCGGTAGCAGCCGGGGCCGTACAGGAAACAGGGGCGCTTGCGACCCTCGATGCTGATGGCGGGGTGGTCGTGCCCGACGACGTACAGCCCCGCGTGCCCGTCGGGTTCCTCGTGGCCGTGACAGACGAGTACGTCGTCGGTGGGCCGGTACGCGTCGTGGACGGGACCGTCCCACATCGTCGAGAGGGCGGCGTCGTGGTTGCCGGCGACGAACACCGGCCGCGCCCCGCGCTCCCGGCATTCGGCGGTGAGGGCGTCGAGCGTCTCGCGCGTCCGCCCGGTGACGCGACCGAACTCGTGGACGATGTCGCCCGCGAACACCACCTCGTCCGGGTCGAACCGCGACACCAGCGCCGCCAGTCGGTCGGTCAGGTCGCGTCCCTCGCCGAGCGGGAACTCGACGGCCGAGGCGTCGCCGCGGCCGACGTGGAGGTCCGCGAGTACGAGCGCAGCCGGGGCCGGCAGGTAGACGGCGCGGTCACCGAATGCGGCGTCGAGCACTGCCCGGCTACAGGTCCCCGACCGGCAAAGTGCTGACGCTCCGGGTCAGCCGGTGGCGACCCCGTCGCGGCGGCGCGGGACCCGCGAACCGCCGCCGCGGGTGAGATGGCTTTTTCCCGCCGGCCTGCCTCCCTCGTCACATGTCCAGCGCCCTGGAGAACAAGCGAACCGCCACGCGGTTTCGCATCCTGGTGGAAATCGCCGACCGGCAACCGGCGGTGAGTCAGGGCGAAGTCGCGAACGCCGTCGGCGTGACGAGCCAGGCGGTGAGCGAGTACATCCGCGAACTGGTCGAGGAGGGGTACGTCGACAAGAAGGGTCGCTCCCGCTACCGGGTGACCAAGGAGGGGGTCGACTGGCTGTTCCAGCAGGCCAAGGACCTCAGGCGGGTCGCCGACCACGTCACCGAGGACGTCCTCGAGAGCACGGGGGAGGACGCGGCCATCGCCACGGCGGCAATCGAGGCGGGGGACGAAGTGAGTATCACGCTCGTCGACGGCCACCTGCACGCCACGCCCGGCGACGAGGGGCCCGCGACGGGCGTGGCGACCACCGACGCCGCGCCGGGGGCAGACGTGAGCGTCAGCGGGTTCGAGGGCGTCATCGACGTCGATACCGGGAAGGTCACCGTCTACCAGGTCCCGCCCGCTCGACGCGGCGGCAGCGACGCGGTGGACCTCGCGGACCTCGCGGCCACGTGCGAGGCCGCCGACCTCGTCGTGAGCGACGGAGTCGAGGCGCTGGTGGCGACGCGGGAGGCCGGCGTCGACCCCGCGGTGACCGTCGCGGCAGGCGACGTGGCCGTCGAGGCGGCCCCCCGGGGACTCGACGTGGTCGTCGTCGTCACCTCGGACTCGGTGGGCCGGGTGACCGACGCGCTCAGGGACGGGAACGTGGTGTACGAGGTTCTGGACGCCTGACGCGAATCGAGCATCGGTACAGGCGCTGGCGCTGTCAGACCCCAGTCGACGACGGGGGCAACGTGAGAGATGCAGAGAGCGTTTTCGTCGCACTCGAAGCGCCGACCAGAAATCGGCCCGGTGGATTTTATTCGGGAACCCTGTGACCGTGACGTAGGTACGACAAGATGGTACCACTGCTAACCGTCGCAGGTGTCGTGGTCGCCGTATTCGTCGGGTTCAACATCGGCGGGTCGTCGACGGGCGTGGCGTTCGGTCCGGCCGTCGGCTCACGCCTCGTTCGGAAAGCGACCGCCGCGACCCTGTTCGTTGGGTTCGGCTTTCTCGGTGCGTGGACCGTCGGTCGAAACGTCATCGCCACGATGAGCAGCAGTATCGTCCCAGCAGCTCAGTTCACGCCGGTCGCCAGCGTCGCCGTCCTGTTCTTCACCGGCCTGTCGCTACTCATTTCGAATCTCTACGGCGTTCCAGCCTCGACCTCGATGACGGCTGTCGGAGCCATCGTCGGACTGGGCCTCGCGTCGGAGACGCTCAACCAGGCGCTCATGTTCGTCATCGTCTCGGCGTGGATCGTCGCCCCGCTGACTAGCTTCGCCATCGGGCTCGTGGTCGGGCGCTACGTCTACCCGTACCTCGACCGCTACGTCGCGTTCACGAAGTTCGACCTCCACTTCGTCCAGGTCGACCGCTCGGGAGCGATTCCACGCCCGCACGTGAATCCGAACGCGACGCCCCAGGACATCGTCGGCTCACTCTCGGTGGTGGTCATCGCCTGCTACATGGCGTTCTCGGCGGGGGCGTCGAACGCCGCGAACGCCGTGGCACCCCTGGTCGGAGCAGGGGGGTCGCTTACAGTCGACCAGGGCGTTCTGCTCGCGGTGGGGGCCTTCGGTCTGGGCAGTTTCACTATCGCCCGCCGCACCCTGGAGACGGTTGGAGACGACATCACGGAGCTACCGATACTCGCGTCACTGATCGTCTCCGTGGTCGGTGGGACGATCATCACGATTCTCTCCTACTTCGGGATTCCCGCGAGTCTCGCGGTGAGTACCACGTCTGCAATCATCGGGCTCGGGTGGGGTCGGGCAAGTCGGGCAGCGACGCTCGTGGAGCTAGCGACGCCGACGCCCGAGGGTCCGGATTTCGACATCGCGACGGGAGCGCTGGTCACCTCGCGCGTCGAAGAGGCTCCTGCAAGTCCGACTATCGGGGACATTGCCCGACACGAGGAGCCGCCCGAAACGCCGAAGCAGATTCCAGACGTGCCGGAGGTCGGCTCGGAGGGTCCGGCGGACCTCGACGAGCGAAGTCTCTTCGACCCGGCGGCGGCCAAGCGTATCGTTACGATGTGGGTGTTGACGCCCTCGCTGGCGGTCGCCGCCTCCTACCCGGTGTTCGCGTTCCTGTCGTAAGCGTCGCACGACGATGCGACAGCGGCCTCGAACGCTCGTTCGAGGGCCGGATGACCACGGGGGACGTGTCGTTGTCCGCACCCACGACATCCGTGCAGCTCTCCCGCGGCGTCCCGAGCGAGGGCAGTCCTGTCGTGGTCCATCGAGGAATCCTATCGCTCGCAGAACGGTTCGACGAGGTCGGCCCCTTCGGTCCCGAGACGGTCTCCCGGTGCGAAGCGGCCCCGGAGAAACGTACTTCGGGTGGAGCGCCGGGGACTGCCTCTCCTCTCGGAACGCGGTCAGGAAGCGGTCTCTTCGGCGTGAGACCGCGCGGTGGCGTAGGCCTCCCGGAGGCGCTTGAACTCCGCCGGGTCGCCGCCGTGGTCGGGGTGGACGTCCTTGACCTGCGACCGGTAGGCCGCTTTCACCTCTGCGACGCTCGCCGTCCGGGGGACCCCGAGTCGGTCGAACGCCTCGGCGTGAGAGCCACTCGGCGGCGGGCCCAGGTTCACCTCCGGCACCTCGAAGGGGAGTCGTCGGCCCAGGTGCCGGCCTGGCATCTCGTGCTCGCAGAGGACCGCCTGCGTGCCGGCGCGTTCCAGTCGGAAGTACGCCTGGGCGTCGAAGGTGATGGCCACGTCGTGACCCGGGAGGTAGAACGCCACCGTCTCGTCGGCGACGGGGTGGTCCTCCCGGTAGGCGACGTCGACGGCGTGGAGGTAGTCCCGAATCTCCGCCCGTCGCCGCTCGGTGCCGTCTACCCGACCGGCCTGGCTGGCAGGCGCTGTCGGAAAGAGGCGGTCGCCGACGGCGAAAACGCCCGCAACGGCGAGCGACGCCAGCGCGCCCAGTGCGAGTCCGGCGACGAGCCACGGCGGGAGGTGAGCGACCCACTCTGGCAGCACGCGGGGGCTTTGGGGAGCAGTCGTAAAGAAGCTCTCGGCGAGGCGTCCCTCGTCAGGCGACCGGCAGGGCGATAGTCCGGCGACCGACAGGGGGATGACTTCGGCGACCGACGGACACGTATGCGACCGATTCGGTTCGAAGCGGCCGACTCGTCCGAGCGCACGCAAATCGGAGAGGGACTGACGCGACTCGCCGTCCAGGCTGACCGCCTCGAGACGGGCGGCGACCAGGGAAAGTACTTTCTGCGCCACGACGACGGCTGTGCCGTCTGTGGCGCCGCCGTGGCCGCCGGCGAACCGTTCTATCTCGACCCCGACGCCGGCGAGGTGCTCTGTGAGCGCCACGGTGCCGAACGCCGCCGGGACGCCGGCGACGAGTCCTGACGTCGACGGGGGCGCCGAACCTGATACTGTGGCAACAATTGACGGCGGGCCGAATCGGTACTCGGCCACGAGTTATTTATTTCACGTTGTCACAGTCGGAAACTTCTTTATCGCGGTGAAAAGAGAGACTCGTGCGAATGGCTGTACTATGGCTGGACGACGTACGCTCGGGCGACCTCGAGACGGTGGGAGGGAAAGCCGCCTCGCTCGGTGAACTCACGGGGGCTGGACTCCCCGTTCCGGACGGGTTCGTAGTCACCGCCGACACCTACCGGAGCTTCATCGAGGAGAACGACATCGACGAGGAACTGTTCGCGGCCGTCGACGTCGACGCCGAGGACTCGAAGGCACTCGCCGCCGCCCACGAGCGTGCACACGAACTCATCATCGACGCACCGTTCCCCGAAGACGTGAAAACCGAGATTCTGGAGGCGTACCGGTCGATGGACGACGGGGAGGCGTTCGTCGCCGTCCGGTCGTCCGCGACGGCCGAGGACCTCCCGGACGCCTCGTTCGCGGGGCAGCAAGAGACGTTCCTCAACGTCACCGAGGAGCGCCTCCTGGAGCGGGTCAAAGAGTGCTGGGCGTCGCTGTTCTCACAGCGCGCCATCTACTACCGGAACCGGAAGGACTTCCCGCACGACGAAGTCGACATCGCCGTCGTCGTCCAGCAGATGGTCGACGCCGAGAAGTCCGGCGTGCTGTTCACCAGCCACCCCTCGACCGGCGAACCGCGAATCATCGTCGAGGCGGCCTGGGGGCTGGGCGAGGCCGTCGTCTCCGGGTCGGTCTCCCCGGACAACTACGTGGTCGACCGGGAGTCGGGCACCGTCGAGACCGTCACCGTTGCCGACAAGAAACTGATGCACGTCAAGGACCCGGAGACCGGCGAGACGACGGAAGTCGACGTCCCGGACGACAAGCGGGAGGCGCGGGTGCTCGACGACGAGGAGATTCAGACGCTGGTCGCACTCGGTGAGCGGGTCGAATCCCACTACGGGACGCCCCAGGACGTCGAGTGGGCCATCGCCGACGGCGAGGTGTACATGCTCCAGTCCCGGCCGATAACGACAATCGACGACGGCGGGTCGCCCGACGAGTCGGCGGTCGGGGGTGAGGTGGCCGGCGCCGACGGCGGGTCCCCCGAGGCTGCGGGCGAGCGCTCCCAGGAGGGGTCGGTGATCCTTCGAGGGCTGGGTGCCAGCCCCGGCATCGTCTCTGGAGCCGTCCGCATCGTGACGAAACTCGACCACCTCGACCAGGTCGCCGACGGCGACATCATCGTCACCGAGATGACGACGCCGGACATGGTTCCCGCGATGAAACGGGCCGCCGGAATCGTCACCGACGAGGGCGGGATGACCTCTCACGCCGCAATCGTCTCCCGGGAACTGGGCGTCCCGGCGGTGGTCGGCACGAGTAGCGGGACGCGGGAACTGGACGACGGCGCCGTCGTCACCATCGACGGCGACAAGGGGACCATCCGCACCGGCGCCGAGCGCGAAACCGAACAGCGCGAACCCATCGAGGAGGCGCGGCCGAAGACGCCGGTCAAACCGATGACCGCCACGGAGGTGAAAGTGAACGTCTCCATCCCCGAGGCGGCCGAACGCGCCGCCGCGACGGGTGCCGACGGCGTCGGACTCCTCCGCATCGAGCACATGGTGCTCTCGCTGGGGACGACGCCAGAGCGGTACATCGAGACCCACGGCGAACGCGCGTTCGTCGACGAGATAGTCGACGGCGTGCGCCACGTCGCCGAGGAGTTCTACCCGCGACCGGTCCGGGCGCGAACGCTCGACGCCCCGACCGACGAGTTCAGGCAACTGGAGGGCGGCGAGAACGAACCCGACGAGCACAACCCGATGCTCGGGTGGCGAGGCATCCGGCGGAGTCTCGACAAGCCGGAGGTGTTCCGCGCTGAACTGGAGGCGTTCCGGCGCCTCTACGACATGGGCTACGACAACGTCGAACTCATGTTCCCCCTCGTCAACGACGCCGAGGACGTGCTCCGCGCCCGCGAGCACATGGAGTCGGTGGGCATCGACCCGGAGAAGCGAACCTGGGGCGTCATGATAGAGACGCCGGCCAGCGCCCTCCAGGTCGAGGAGATGGCCGCACAGAACCTCGATTTCGTCTCGTTCGGGACGAACGACCTCACGCAGTACACGCTCGCCGTGGACCGGAACAACGGCAACGTGGCCGACCGGTTCGACGAGTTGCACCCAGCGGTGCTCGAACTCATCGGCCAGACCATCGACACCTGCCGGGACCTGGACGTGGACACGAGCATCTGCGGACAGGCGGGGTCGAAACCCCAGATGGTCGAGTTCCTCGTCCAGCGCGGGGTCAGTTCCATCAGCGCCAACATCGACGCCGTGCGCGACGTCCAGCACGAAGCCAAGCGCGTCGAGCAGCGACTGGTGATGGACTCCATCCGGTGACCCCCGGACGGGAGTAGACGCCGCGCGCGGACTCGTCCGCCAGAGCGGAACGGCTAAACCCGCCGCGGGGGAACGCCCGGGCATGCAGGGCGCCGCGCCGCAGGATTTCAGCCGCGTGCTCTCCTCGATGTGTACGGTTCCCCACCCGGCCGCCCGCGAGGCCGCCGAGCAGTTCCTGGTGACGAACCCGGGCGACCCGGCGACCTACCAGGCGGTGGCCGACCTGGAGCGGCGGGCCGTCGCGAAACTCGGCGAGGTGGTCGGACTCGACGACCCGCACGGGTACATCGCCGGCGGCGGAACCGAGGCGAACATCCAGGCGGTCCGGTCGGCGCGGAACCTCGCGGACTCGGCGGCGCCGAACGTCGTCGCCCCGGAGAGCGCCCACTTCAGCTTCGAGAAGGCCGCAGAGCTACTCGGCGTCGAACTCAGACTCGTCCCTGTCGACGAGGAGTACCGGGCCGACCCGGCGGCGATGCGCCGGCAGACCGACGACGACACGGTTCTCGTCGTCGGCGTCGCCGGGTCGACGGAGTACGGGCGCGTCGACCCGATTCCCGCGCTGGCGGACCTGGCGCGCGACGCGGACGCGCGCCTCCACGTCGACGCGGCGTTCGGCGGATTCCTGTTGCCGTTCGCCGACGCGGCGTGGAACTTCGGGGACGCGGGCGTCGACACGATGACCATCGACCCGCACAAGATGGGGCGGGCGGTCATCCCGGCCGGGGGATTCGTCGCCCGGGACCGGACCGCGCTAGACGCGCTGTCGGTCAACACGCCGTACCTCGAATCGACCGGGCAGGCGACGCTGACCGGAACGCGGAGCGGCGCCGGCGTCGCCAGCGCCCTGGCCGCGTTGCGGGTGCTGTGGCCCGACGGGTACCGCGAGCAGTTCGAGCGGTTGCAGTCGCTGGCGGAGTGGCTGGCGGCGGCGCTCCGGGAACGCGGGTTCGACGTCGTCGAGCCCTCCCTGCCGCTGGTGACCGCCACGGTTCCCGCGGACCTGTTTCGCGCACTCCGAGACGAGGGGTGGCGCATCGCCCGCACGTCCGACGGGAAACTCCGGGTGGTCTGTATGCCCCACGTGACCGAGGAGATTCTCGCGGCGTTCCTCGCGGACCTCGACGAGTGTGCAGCGGCGAGGTGACTCGCCGGCGGCGACTGATGAAATACCCACAGGGGCTGCCGAACTGGCCGGCGTCGTGCCGGCGCTGTTCCGGGCAGCCGATGCGACGTCCACCAGTCGCCGTGGGTCGTCTGGCGTGGCCGTCGCTCGTGGCGGGAGAAAACTGAAAGCTTACAGTGGGGGGACTGCGAGTGACACGTGTGTTTCCCCCGGGTCTGGTCCCCGCGGTCGACATCGCCAGTGCTGCCAGCGACTCGCTGGTCGGCCTGGGCGTCACCGGCGAAACCGTCGTCGAGGGAATTCGCACCTGGGGGGTCGCCGGACTGTTGCCCGAGTTCTCGTGGCTGTCGGACGTCGTCCGCAAGGCGACTGGGTGGCCCGGCCTCGTCATCATCTTCGTCTACTCGTTTCTCATCGCCTTCGCCCTCCCCGGCGTGAGCGAAGTCGTCCTGGTCGCCCCACTGGAACTCGGACTCCCCTACTGGGGAAAGATGGCAGTCATCATCCTGGTCAGCGGCGTCGGGAAAGCCGCCGGGAGCGTCTTCGCGTTCCACATCGGGCAGGAAGCCAAAGAGTCCGGGCCGATAATCCGGGCGCTCAGGCGCTCGCGGTTCGACATCATCGAGTGGTCCGAGCGCAAGACGGTCGGCATCGCCAGGAAGTACGGCTATGCGGGGCTCGCGATGGCGCTGTGCGTGCCGGGGTTCCCCGACACCATCTCCATCTACGCGTTCGCGGTCCTCGAACGCGACTACGTGAAGTTCGCCCTGGCGACGTTCGTCGGGAGCGTCGGCCGACTGGTGCTGTGGCTGGCGGGTGCAGAGGTCGTCGTGTCCCTGTTCTGAGGCGAGCCCGAGCGGACTGGAATCTGGCGTGCTACGACGGGACGGGACAGCCTCGACCCTGCGGGAGCGTTCTCGCTGTCTGAGAGCGTCCCTCCCGGGTTATCACCACCGCCGACGTACCAGTTACATGGCATACAGACGTCTCTCCAACCAGTCGCTCGTCGGCGCCGTCATCATCCTCGTCGGACTGGTGTTGCTCCTCGAAACCACCGGCGTGTACGACGCGGACCCGCTGCTCCGGTTCGCCCCGTCGCTGTTCGTTCTGGTCGGCATCTACGCGATAGCCACGAGCGGGTTGCACAACGTCGGCGGACCGCTGCTGTTGACCGTCTTCGGGTCGGCGTGGCAACTCGTCGCCCTCGAGTACCTGACGTGGGCGCAGGTCGCGTCGCTGTGGCCGCTGCTGATAGTGGTCTTCGGCCTCTCGGTGGTCCTCGGGCACGTTCGCCCGCCCGTAGAGAACGTCGACGACACGCGCGCCGACCTCGTCGCAATCTTCGGCGGCCGGGACGTCCGCACGACGTCGAAGGCGTACGCCGGGGGGACCGCAACCGCGCTGTTCGGCGGCGTGGACCTGGACCTCCGGGACGCCGTCGTTCCGACGCCGCCGGCACACCTCACCGTCACCGCGGCGTTCGGCGGCGTCGAAGTTATCGTCCCCCGCGACTGGAACGTCCGCGTCGACGTGACCCCGATATTCGGCGGCGTCGAGGACGAGCGACCGCGCCGCGAACCGACACACGAGGAAACCGACCTCGTCGTCTCCGGGGTCTGTGCGTTCGGCGGCGTGACCGTCACCGACTGACCCCGACGACGCCGTAGAGCCGCAGGTGGCGGTCGAGATTTCGGTCCCCGGGACGGTCGGTTCTCGGGTCCTCTCCGCCGGTTGCGCCTGCGGTCCGCGAATGCGCTGGGTTCTCGACGCGCGACCGCCGACGCTCCGACTCCCCGTCGTCCAGGGACTACTCGGTCTGGCGAACTGACGGCACTGTGGCGCCCGAGCGCCGAGTTCGACGAAGCGTCGTGCCGTGCTCCGGTCTCCCGTCCGGGCGTGGTGCCCGCGTTCCGCTCCGTCGCCGGTTTCAGCGCACGGGGGGAGTGGTCCGGTCTTCGGGTATAAACTGTCGTCCGGCGGTAGCCGGAGACGAAAAGACCGAGTTTAAGACCCACTACGTTGCAACACCTGGATATGCAGGACCGCACGTACACAGCGGACGCCGAACCCGGAGAGACTGCGACGGTCGCCGGGTGGGTCCACGAGATTCGTGACCTCGGCGGCATCGCGTTCCTGATCCTCCGCGACACGACGGGGAAGATTCAGGTCAAGTTCGAGAAGGACGAGATGGACGAGGACGTCGTCGAGACCGGTCTGGGGGTTCACCGCGAGAGCGTGCTCCGCGTCAGCGGACGCGTCGAGGAAGAGCCCCGCGCGCCGACGGGCGTCGAAATCACCCCGGACTCGGTCGAGGTCGTCGCCGAGGCGGACCCCGAACTCCCGCTCGACCCCTCCGGGAAAGTCGAGGCCGAACTCTCGACGCGGCTGGACAACCGGACGCTGGACCTCCGCAAGGAGGAGGTCAAGGCCATCTTCCAGATCCGGTCCGAACTGCTCCGGGCCGTCCGCGAGCAGTTCCGCGACCTGCGGGCCACGGAGATAAACACGCCCAAAATCGTCGCCACCGGCACCGAGGGCGGTACCGAACTGTTCCCCATCACCTACTTCGGGCGCGAGGCGTTCATGAACCAGTCCCCCCAGCTGTTCAAGCAGCTGATGGTCGGGTCCGGCCTCGAACGCGTCTTCGAGATCGGTCCCATCTTCCGCGCCGAGGAGCACAACACCCCTCGGCACCTCAACGAGGCGACCAGCATCGACTTCGAGAGCGCGTTCTACGACGCCGGCGAGGCCATGGACGCCTGCGAAACCGTCGTCAAGGCGGCCTACGAGGGCGTCTGGGAGAACGCCCGCGACGAACTGGAGACGCTGGGGCTGGCCGACGACTTCGAGGTGCCGGAGGGCGAGTTCCCGCGTCTCACCTACGAGGAGGCCATCGAGCGCATCAACGCCACCGGCGAACTCGACGAACAGCTGGTCTGGGGCGACGACCTGCCGACCGAGGGCGAGAAGGCCCTCGGCGACGACGTCGGCGGCCACTACTTCATCACCAACTGGCCCTCGGAGATCAAGCCGTTCTACATCAAGGACGAGGACGACGACGAGACGCTCTCGACCGGGTTCGACCTGATGCACCCCCGCCTGGAACTGGTCTCCGGTGGACAGCGTGAACACCGGTACGAGCGCCTCATCCAGGGCTTCGAGCAGCAGGGCCTCGACCCCGACGCGTTCGAGTACTACACCAAGATGTTCAAGTACGGCATGCCCCCGCACGCCGGGTGGGGCCTCGGCGCGGAGCGACTCGTCATGACCATGCTCGACCTGCCGAACATCCGCGAGGCCGTCATCTTCCCGCGGGACCGCCAGCGCCTCTCGCCCTGACCGCGACGGCGTCCCGTCAGGGAACCTCACCGTCCGTCGGCCCACGCGTCCACCGACCCGTCTCGGCGCCGCAGGCCGCACACACCGTACGGAGCGTCTCTTCGTCGACGCGTTCGAACTGATTGTCGGTCCGCTCTCCGCAGTCCGGGCAGTCGCGGAGAGTCGTCGCCCGCGACCGGTCGCGGGGCACCCCCAGGGCGAGGGCGACCACCCGGTCGTCGCCGCGGTTCCACCCGCGCTGGAACTCGCCCGGTTCGAACCGGACCGCCTCGCCCGCGGCGACGTCTACCGCCCCGGACTCGGTGTCGAACGTCGCCGTCCCCGACTCGACGTAGAACACCTCCTCCTGCTCCTCGTGGGCGTGGTAGGCGAAGGCGAAGCTGTCGCCGGGGTCGAGTTCGTAGTAGTTGACCGCCAGGTCCGTCGTCCCGAGGGCGCTCGACAGTCGCTTGCGCACCGCGGCGGGGACGACGTCGTTCTCGACGTCCTCGATGGCGACTTTCTCCATGTGTGCCAACCCACCGCCTCGCACAATAGGACTACCGCCGGACCGGCCGACCGTGTGGCTGCAGAAGTCTGACAACCGCTGTCACGCCCGGGTCCGCACCGAACGCTACGGAACCGACCGGGCAACTGCGGGACCGGGGCTCCCGGCGACGCGCCCGCATCCGGCCCGGGACCCGACTCGCCGGCGAATAACAACCGTTAATCGCGCCACCCGCGTTCACCCGACGATGAGCGAGGACGCCACGGCGTTCGTCCCCGGGCACGTCACGGCCTTCTTCAGCGCCCACCCGGCGGACGACCCGGCAGTCGCGGGGTCGAGAGGCGCGGGGCTAACGCTCTCCCACGGGGTGCGGGTGCGGGTCGAACCGGCCGCGGAGCGGTCGGTCACGCTCGACGGACTGGCCGTCGAGATGACCCCGGTCGAGGACGTCCTCGACGCACTCGGGGTCGATGCCCGGGTCGAGGCGGTGAGCGACCTGCCCATCGGAACGGGGTTCGGCGTGTCTGGGGCGACGGCGCTCGGGACGGCCCTCGCCGCGAACGAGGCGTTCGACGGGCGCCGGACCGAGAACGAACTCGTCCGCCTGGCGCACGTGGCGGAGGTGGAAGCCGGAACCGGCCTGGGTGACGTGGTCGCCCAGGCCCGGGGCGGGGCGCCGATTCGACTGGACCCCGGCGGGCCGGGACACGGAACCCTCGACGGACTGCCGGCCCGTCCCCGGGTCGAGTATCTGACGTTCGGGGAACTCTCCACGGAGGCAATCCTCTCGGGAGACACCACGGACCTGACGGCCGCCGGCGAGGCGGCGCTCGACGAACTGCTCGACGACCCGTCCGTGTCGACGCTGATGGCCGAGGCCCGGCGGTTCGCCCGGGACGCCGACCTCCTGACCGACCGCGTTTCGGAGGCCATCCAGGCGGTGGACGACGCAGGCGGCGAGTCGGCGATGGCGATGCTCGGCGAGACGGTGTTCGCCACGGGGACCGGACTCACTGACGCCGGCTACGACGCGCGGGTCTGCGAGGTTCACCCCGCCGGAGCGACGGTCGTCACGGACGACTGACGGGCGGTCTCGCGCCGAAGACGACTGACGGGCGGTCTCACGCCGTAGACGGCTGACCGGGCGGCGCGACGCAACCGCTCGTCGCGACTCGGCGCAGGCGTCGATGAACGAAGCTAAGACCGTCGCGGGGGCTACCCTCGGGTATGGCGGAGGACGTCGACATCCCCGAGGACCACCCCCGGTACCAGTCGCTGCTCACGCGCCACCGCATCGAAGCGGGCGTCGAGAAGGGAATCACGAGCAGGCAGGGACTCATCGCCGAGGGCCGCGGCGAGGCGTTCGACTATCTCCTGGGCGAGCGAACCATCGAGAGCGCCGACGAGGCGGCCCGGGTCGCGGCCGCCCACCTGCTGCTGGCGGAGCACCCGGTGCTCTCCGTCAACGGGAACGTCGCGGCGCTGGTCCCGGCGGAACTGGTCGACCTTGCGGCGGCCACGGGGGCGGACATCGAGGTGAACCTGTTCAACCGAACCGACGAGCGGATGACGGCCATCGCCGAGCACCTCCGGGAACACGGCGCCGCGGAGGTCAAAGGACTGGCCGCCGACGCGCGCATCCCCGGCCTGGAGCACGAACGAGCGAAAGTCGACGCCGACGGCATCGCCGCCGCCGACGTGGTGCTGGTCCCGCTCGAAGACGGCGACAGGGCCGAGGCCCTCGCCGACGTGGGCAAGACCGAAATCGTCGTCGACCTCAACCCCCTCTCGCGGTCGGCCCAGTCTGCGGCCGTCCCCATCGTGGACAACATCCTCCGTGCCGTCCCGAACGTCACCGCTCACGCCCGGGACCTGTCGGACCGCCCGCGCGAGGACCTCGAAGCCATCGTCGCCGCGTTCGACCGGGAGGCGGCCCTGGACGACGCAGAGCGAGCGATACGCGAGGGCGTGGCGAGAGAGAAGCGGGAGTCGTAGTCGCCACGACCGACGAGGGGTATTAGAGGCTGGTCAGCGCGCGCTGGAACCGGTCGCGGACGTCCGCGGCGCCCTCGTCGAGCGACGGGAGGTCCACGAGGGAGAGCAGGGCTTCGGGGTCGACGGCGCTGACGACCGTCTCCCCGCCCGGTTCGACGTAGACTGCGACGTGACAGGGCAACAGGACGCCCAGGTCGATGTCCGTCGCCAGCGCTCGCTTCGCCAGGGCGGCGTCGCAGGCCCCGAGGACGACGTACCGGCGCGCCCCGTCCAGGTCGAACTCCTCGCAGGTGGCCGCCTCCATGTCGACCTCCGACAGAATCGCCAGTCCCTCCCCCCGCAGGGCCTCCTTCACGGCAGCGAGGGTCGTCTCGAAGTCCTCCTCGACCCGCCGCTTGAAGTAGTAGACCATGGTCCGTATACGTCGCCGCGATACTGGGAGTTTTCGGTGATTCCCGCGAGGTCAGCCACCGACGCCCGCACCGCCTCCGCCGCCGGCGACGGCGGCGTCTCCGCGTGCCACGTCGTCAGCGGCGGCGCACGCCAGCGTCACCGGCGAGTCAGTCGCCGTCAGTGTCCCGGGTTGGCCGCCCCTCGTCGGTGAACCCGCTGACGAGCGTCGCCAGGTACTGGCCGGGGTCGGGCCGGGCGCGCACCTCGACGCGGTCGACCCACTTGACCCACTGGAAGCCTCGACGGCCCGGGGCCACGAGTCGGGCCGGGGCGCCGTGGCCGTGCGAGAGCGGGCGACCGGCGACGTGCGTCGCCAGGAGCGCCTCGCGGGCCTCCGACAGCGGAAGACTCCAGCGGTAGCCGGTGACAGACCGGAACCGTACCCACGCCGCGTCCTCGTCGACGCCCGCCCGCGAGAGCAGCGAACCGACCCGGACGCCCTCCCAGTCCTGGACCGTGTACCACCCGCTCGTACAGTCGAGCGTCGCCCGCCGGCGGGTCGCGGGGCCCACCTCGTCGGCCCGGAGCGAGAGCGGCGTCTCGACCAGGCCGTCGACCCGGAGTCGCCACGCGTCGCGGTCGACGGGGCCGGGGTCGTCGGCCACCCAACTGGTCACCGGGAACGACGGCCCGTCGGCCGGCCGCGACCCGGTGAACCGTCGGCTCGCGCCCGCGGTCCGGAAGGCGGCGTTGAGCAGTCCCTGGACCCGCCAGGTGAGAGCGGCGAGTACCAGCAGGGCGCCGAACTGGAGCGCAGTTCGGCGGCCCTCGACGTCCCGCGCCCGGGGGAGTCGGAACCGCGACCGGAGGTGGACGAGGAGGAGCGGCACCAGCAACAGTCCGAGCAGGACGTGCAGGTTCAGCAGCGTCCAGAGCCAGAGGTCGACGTCGACCCCGAGGACCCAGGCGACGCCCGTCACGAGGGCGCCGACGGCGACGACTGCGGTCAGGACCGAGAGCCGCGCCGCCCGGTCCGGGGGCGCGCTCACACGGCGGCGCACCCGCCAGAGCTTCGCCGCGAGCAACCCGGCCAGCAGGAGTCCGGCGACGCCGTGGAGCCAGAACACCCACCGGTTCTCGGCGCGCCCGGTCCCGAGGCTCACGACGCCGGAGAGGAGTTCGAGACCCACGAGAACGAGAATCGACAGGTCGACGACCGCAGGTCGCGGCGTGACGCGGCGAACCGCGCGGGCGAGGGCGTCAGGGGGCGTCATCGCCGGTCGGCCCCGGTCGGACCGTCTCCGACCGGCACTCGGTACGTCCCGGGAGACACGGCGGCCTCAGTTCTCCTCGTCGACGCTCGCCGTCTCCGTGTCCTCGTCGGCGTCCTCGTCCGTGCTGTCGTCGTCCACGTCGCCGACGTCACCGACGTCGTCGGTTCCGTCGGTCTCGTCGCCGGCGGACCCGCCGACTGTCCCCGTCCCGACGCTGGCCGCACCCAGGTCCTCGGGGCCGTCGGTGAGTCCCCCGTCGGACTGCCGACGCCGGTTCAGCGTGTAGGCCAGCGCGGCGAGGCCGCCGAACAGGAGCAGTCGGAGGACCCACGAGCCGGACGATTCGGCCTCCGCCTCGGTGTCGGTGGCCGCTTGCCCCGCCGCGTCCGTCTCGCCGATGTCGACCGTCGTTCCGCTGTCGCTGGCGGTCGGACCGGACGAGCCGACGTCCCGGGCCTCGCTCACGTCGACGTCGGAGCCGAGTGGCGGGTCCCGCGCGGCCAGCTTGTACCCCAGGGCGACGCCCGCCCCGAACAGGAACAGCTTCCGGCTTCGGGCGAGGCGGGGCGAGGAGTCCCCCCGCTCGGCCTCCGCCTCGGCCAGCGCCTCGCGCACCGCCTCGTCGACCACCGCGCGGAGCTGTTCGTCCGATTCGTCGTCGCTACCGGAGCTTCTCGAGTCGTTCAGTGCGCCGCGCGCACGTGAGAACAGGTCGATTGTCATCTGTCGTGCACCGTGCTACCTGAGAGCACGAGCGGCAGAAAGCGTTGCGGCCTCGCGGCGTCGCTTACGAGACGAGGTCCGCCGGGGGGCCGCCCGCGAGTCGGTCCCTGTCGTGGGCGGCGCCGAAGTCCACGTCCGGGCCCACCGGGACGAGTCGGGACGGGTTCACGTCGCCGTGGCTCCGGTAGTAGTGCTGGACGATGTGCGCGAGGTTGACCGTCCCGGCCACCCCGGGCAACTGGTAGAGTTCCTTCGTGTAGTTCCAGAGGTTCGGGTACTCGTGAATCGCCCGGCGGTTGCACTTGAAGTGCGTGTGGTAGACGTGGTCGAACCGGACGAGCGTGGCGAACATCGCCAGGTCCGCCTCGGTGAGCACGTCGCCGGCGAGGTACCGCTGGTCCGCGAGAACCGACTCCCAGTGGTCCAGCGCGTCGAACAGGTCCGTCACCGCCCGGTCGTAGGCCGCCTGGGACCCGGCGAACCCGGCGCGGTAGACGCCGTTGTTTATCGGGTCGTAGATGTCGTCGATTACCGCGTCGACCTCGTCCCGGTAGCCCTCCGGCCACAGGTCCACGTCCCGCGCCGCGAGCGAGTCGAACGCGACGTCGAGCATCCGCATTATCTCCCGGGACTCGTTGTTGACGACGGTCTCTCGCTCCCGGTCCCAGAGGACGGGGACGGTCACCCGCCCGGTGTATTCGGAGTTGGCGCTGACGTACACGTCCCGGAGGTACTGCTCGCCGTTGACGGGGTCGGGGTACGCCTCGGAGAACTCCCACCCGTCGTCGATACGGACCGGTTCGACCAGCGAGAGCGAGACGGCGTCCTCCAGTCCCTTCAGGGCGCGGGTCATCGCAGTTCGGTGCGCCCACGGGCAGGCCCGCGAGACGTACAGGTGGTACCGCCCCGGTTCGACCGGGAACCTCGCCGACGGGTCGTCACTCACCCGGTCGCGGAACGTCGTCTCCTGTCGGTCGAACTCGCCGTCCTCGGTGGTCGACTCGTAGGCGTCGACGCGCCACTCGCCGTCGACGAGCATGTTCATGCCGGCACCCCGCCCGCCCGGTCGGTACGCGCTCGGTCGCCGGACGAATCAACGGTCTCGGAGAGAGGGTCCACACACCACACTCGGCCTGGCATGACCGGGTTAGTGAACCGTCGGGCAAAAGGGTTCGGCGGTCGTGCGCGTCGTCTCGGTCGGCGAGAGCGGGCACAGGCCGTCAGTTGCCCCAGCGAAGACGCCTCGACGGCAGGTCGCCGCCTCCTCGAAACTGGCCCAGCGAACATATTCGAAATCTGACACTCTTGCTGCTTCGGGTCGTTCTCGAACTACTAAGTGTTGCGAAATGAATATCATTGACGATGGTGTAGGATACGTGAGGCATGGTCTACATAGACATCGAAACCGAAGACGGACAGAGAGAAGCGCTCCGGCGGATGGTCACCATCCGAGAGTTCGACGACAAAGCGGGCGAACTTTTCGCCGACGGAGAGATACCGGGATTCGTCCACCTATATATCGGCGAGGAGGCCGTGGGCGTAGGTGGGTGCGCCGCCCTGGAGGACGACGACTACATCACGAGCACACACCGTGGACACGGACACTCCATCGCCAAGGGGCTGGAACCGAAAGGGATGATGGCCGAACTCTACGGGAAGCGTGACGGCTACTGCAACGGGAAAGGCGGGTCGATGCACATCGCCGACGTGGACGCCGGGATGCTGGGGGCGAACGGCATCGTCGGCGCCGGACCGCCGCTGGCCTCGGGGGCGGCGCTCACCCAGGCGCTCCAGGACACCGGCAACGTCGCCCTCGCGTTCTTCGGCGACGGTGCGGTCGCCCAGGGCCAGGTTCACGAGGCGATCAACCTGGCGGCCACCTGGGACCTGCCCGTAATCTTCCTCGTGGAGAACAACCAGTTCGGCGAGGGGACGCCAGTCGAGAAACAGCACAACGTCGAACACCTGAGCGCCACGGCGGAGGCGTACGACATCCCCGGATTCACCATCGACGGGATGGACGTCACGGCCGTCTACGAGGCAGTCAAGGAGGCGCGAGAACGGGCCGCAAACGGCGAGGGGCCGACGTTCATCGAGGCCGACACCTACCGGTACCGGGGTCACTTCGAGGGCGACCAGCAGCCCTACCGGGACGAGGACGACATCGCGGAGTGGCAACAGACCGACTCCATCGAGACGTTCAAACAGCGCCTCGTCGACGCGGGGACGCTCACCGAAGACGAGTTCGAGGAGATGAAATCGGAGGTGCGCGACACTATCGCGGACGCCGTGGAGTACGCCCGGGACGCGGACGACCCGGCGCCCGAGGAAGCCTACGAGGACATGTTCAACGCGACGATACCGGAGATTCAGAAATTTGCGACCAAAGCCCGCACCGACGGAGGTGACGACCGATGAGCACTGACACCCGAAGCGAAAGCACAGACAACACGAAGACGATGACGATTCGCGAGGCGATTCGCGAAGCGATGCGCGAGGAGATGGAGCGCGACGAGAGCGTGTACCTGATGGGCGAGGACGTGGGCCTGTTCGGCGGCGTCTTCGAAGTCTCGGGCGACCTGGTCGAGCAGTTCGGCGAGGACCGCGTCCGGGACACCCCCATCAGCGAGGCCGGGTTCATGGGCGCCGGCGTCGGGTCGGCGGCCACCGGCGGACGGCCCATCGTCGAAATCATGTTCTCGGACTTCATCGGCGTGCCGATGGAGCAGATCATGAACCAGATGGCGAAGATGCGGTACATGTTCGGGGGCAAGACGGAGATGCCCATCACCGTCCGCACCACCGAGGGCGGCGGCATGGGCGCCGCCAGCCAGCACTCCGGGACGTACCACACCTGGTTCGGCCACCTGCCCGGCGTACTCGCGGTCACACCCGGAACGCCGGCCGCGGCGAAGGGCCTGCTGAAGTCGGCCATCCGCTCGGACGACCCGGTGTTCTTCTTCGAGAACAAGATGATATACGAGCAGGAGGGCGAGGTCCCCCTCTCGGAGGACTTCACAGTCCCCATCGGAACTGCCAGCGTCGAGCGCGAGGGCGACGACGTGACCGTCGTCGCCACGCAGCGACTCGTCGGCGAGTCGCTCGACCTGGCCGAGGACCTGGCCGGCGACACCAGCGTGGAGGTCATCGACCTCCGGTCGCTGTACCCGCTGGACACGGACACACTCGTCGAGAGCGTGAAGAAGACGGGCCGCCTCGTCGTCGCCGACGAGAGTCCGCTCTCGTACGGCACCCACGCCGAGGTGCTGTCGCGCGTGATGGAGGAGGCGTTCTTCAGCCTCGACGCCCCGCCGCAGCGCGTCGGTGTCCCCGACGTGCACATCCCGTTCAGCCCGGTGCTCGAACAGGAAGTCCTGCCGAGCGCCGAGGACGTCCGGGAAGCCATCGAACGCGTGATCTGACGTGTCCGCCACGGTCGGCCTGATCGTGAACCCCGCCGCGGGCCGCGACATCCGGCGGCTCACCGGCGGCGCGAGCGTGAGCGACGACTACGCCAAGCGACGGACGGCCAAGTGCGTGCTCGCCGGACTCACGATGGTCGAAGACGACATCGACGTCCTGGTGATGCCCGACCGGGGGAGCCTCGGCCAGCGAATCGTCGAGCAGTCGCCCTCGGAACTCGGGGTGGGACTGCTGGAGATGAGCATCGACGGGACCGCGAGAGACACTCAGCGGGCGGCCGCGACGTTCGCGACGGAGGCGGACCTCGCGGTCGTCCTCGGCGGCGACGGCACCAACCGCGACGTGGCCACCGGTATCGGCGACACGCCGGTCGTGAGCATCTCCACGGGGACGAACAACGTCGTGCCGTCCCACGTCGAGGGAACCGTCGCTGGGGCCGCCGCGGCCCTCGTCGCCACCGGCCGGGTCCCGACCGGCCGCGTCACCGACCGGCACGGGATGGTCGAGGCGCACGTCGACGGGCGGGCGGGCGAACGAGACATCCGCGGGTTAGCCGCGGTCGGGTTGCTCGACCGTCAGTTCGTCGGGACGCGCGCCATCCTCGACGCCGGCGAAATCATCGGCGGCGTCGTCTCGCGCGCCTCCCCGGCGTCGGTCGGACTCCCGGGAATCGCGGGCGCGGTGACGGTCCACCGCGCCGAGGACCCTGGCGGCGTCGGATTCCGCCTGGGCGAACCGGGCGAGACGCCCCAGACGGTCCGGGCCATCACGGTCCCCGGCGTCGTCTCGCGAATCGGGGTGTCCGAGTGGACGCACCTCGACACCGACGAGGCGATGACCTTCGAGGTGCCCCGCGGCGTCCTCTCTATCGACGGCGAACGGGAAATCGAGATGCGGGACGCGGTGGTCGAGATGCGGCCGGTGACGGACGGCCCGTACATCGTGGACGTGAGCGCCGCCCTTGCGGCGGCAACCCGGGACGGGTTCTTCCTGGAGTCCTGACCGGCGCTCGCTCGACCCGCGGGGTCCATCGCGAGATGAACCCCGCGACTGCACACCCACTCTATAATGATTTTTCAAAATGTTTTAATACCAATATTTTGCCGAGGACGACGAACTGTCGGGTATGCCCCCGAGCATTCCAGACATCGACGTAGAGGTACCGGAGATTAGCCAGGTCGCCTTCGTGGTCGAGGACATCGAGGACGGGATGGACCGGTTCGGCGCGATTCTCGGCGTCGGTCCGTGGAGCATCTACCGGTTCGAACCGCCGACGCTGCACGACACGACGCTCCACGGCGAGGACCACGACTACTCGATGATACTGGCCCTGGCCGACGTGAACGGGACGATGCTCGAACTCATCGAACCCCTCGAGGGACCCAGCATCTACACCGAACACCTGGAGGAACACGGCGAGGGACTCCACCACGTCGCCTGCTTCGCCTTCGACGATCCCGAGGGCGTGGTCGAGCAGTTCGAGGACGCCGGCATGCCCGTCCTCCAGAGCGGCGTGTTCGACGAAGTCCCCTACTGGTACTTCGACACGCAGGAGCAGTTGAACGGGGTCATCTTCGAGACGGCGGCGAACGTGGACGCCCTGCCGGACCCCGACCGGACGTATCCGTAGTCCGGGCCGTCGCGGATTTTTCAGGCGCGGGTCCAGTCGAGAGAGACGTCCAGGTCCTCGCGCAGCAGTTCCGAGACGTGACAGCCGCGTTCGGCCATCTCGACGAGGCGGGCCAGCGTCTCGTCGTCGGCGTCTGCCTCGACCGCGACCGAGAGGTCGATGGATTCGACGGACCCCTGGCGGGGCGACGCGTCCACGGTCACCTCGACCGATTCGACGGCGACGTCACGCATGTCGGCCTGGTAGGCCATGCTGGCGTTCAGGCAGGCCGAGAGGCCGACCAGGAAGAGGTCGACCGGCGAGGGCGCCGACGCCTCGGCGCCGTCGAAGTCGTAGCTGAACGACCCGGCGGAGACGGTGCCCGCGAGACCGTCGTTCAGCGTGGCGGTGACCCGGCGGTCGGGGAGTTCCACTGCCCCGACCGACCGCTCCTCGACGCCTTCGAGCAGCGGCCAGGGGTTCTCGACGTGTTCGACGAGCGACCCGAGGAACCGCGCGGCGTCGGCCCCGTCGACGATACGGTGGTCGAACGACAGCGACAGCGGAAGCATCCGGCGGACCGTGACCTCCTCGCCCTCGTCGCCGGCGGGGACCACGCGTCGGTCGACGCTGTTGACCCCGAGGATGGCCACCTGCGGCGGATTGATGATGGGGTCGAACGCCTCGACGCCGAGGAGGCCGAGGTTGCTGACGGTGAACGTGCCGCCGGTGAGGTCGTCCATCGTGTACTCGTCCGAGAGGGCGAGGTCGGTCACCTCCCGTCGCTTGCGCGAAATCTCGGCGACCGACAGCGACTCGACCCCGCGAACGACCGGCGCGACCAGTCCCTCGTCCACGTCGATGGCGATACAGACGTTCTGCTCCTCGTGGAGGAAGTGGGTGTCGTCCTCGAAGGTGGCGTTGACCTCTGGGTGCTCCGAGAGCGCTGCCGAGAGCGCTTTCAGCAGGACGTCGGTCACGGAAATCTTCGCGTCGAGGTCCTCGCTGGCCGCGTCCGCCGCCGCCAGCAGCGCCTCGGCGTCGGCGGTCCGGTGTTCGGTCACGTGAATCGCCTCGCGGTAGCTCTGGCCGAGTCGCTCGGCGATGGTTCGGCGCATCCCGCCCAGCGGTCGAGACTCGGCGGCGCCGGCGCCGGCGCCGGTGGCATCCGCCGACGCCGGGGCGGACTCGGCCGCCGCCTCGACGTCGTCTTCCGTGACGGACCCCTGGGGGCCGGTGCCCTCGACTGTGGCGAGGTCCACGCCGAGTTCGTCGGCGCGCTGGCGGGCCCGCGGCGACGCTTTCACGCTCCCGCCGCCGGACGACGTTGCGCCCGACGCGGCTTTCGCGGCGCCTCCGGAATCGGCGGGTTCGGGCTCTTCTGCCGCCGGTTCCTCGGCCGGGGGCGCCCCCTCGCTCGCCGCCTGGGCCTCCAGTTCGGAGACGTCCTCGTCGGGGCCGGCGACGATTCCGATAGGTGTCCCCGGTTCGACGCTCTCGCCCACGTCGACGAGGGTCTGTCGCAGAACCCCGTCCTCCCGGGCGTCGAGTTCCGCCGAGGACTTCTCGGACTCGATTTCGGCGACCGGTTCCCCCGCCGTGACTTCGGCTCCTTCGCTGACGTACCACTCGGTGATGGTTCCGCTCTTCATCTCCAGTCCGAGTTTCGGCATCTTGACGATGTATCCCATGGTGCGAATGCTCCGAGGGTAGTATACTCCGTGCGAAACGATAAAACCGGGGCTGGCGGCCACTCAGGTTACGTGCGACGGCCGACGCCCGCCGCGCGAGCGATGCCGAATGAGTCTTGGCCCCTGACGCACAGAACCCGGATATGAGTGCCGACGGACGGACGATGACCCTCGCGTTCGAGGTGGCCGCGCTCCGCCGACTGGAAGACCCGGCGGGCGTCGTCGAGGACGCGAGGCGGTGGAGCGACCACGTCGGAATCGTCTCCGGACAGTCGCCCGCCGAGGCGTCGATGTTCGCGAGAGACCACGGCGTCCACCCCGACTTCTCGACGGGCCCGCACGACAAGTTCGAGACGCTCAAGAAGGTCAAACAGCGGTTCGCCACGGAGCGGTACGTCCTCGTGGGGACCGACGAGGAGGACAAGGTGGTCGCCATGGCCGCCAAGTGGGAGGTGCTGCCGGTGACAGAGGCCGCGGAGAAGGCGGGGTGGGAACTGGGCCCCTGGGACGACGAGGAGGGGTCCCTGTTCGACACCATCCGGCGAAAAATCGACGACCTGCTGTGACCGCGCGGACGAGGGCGCGCGGGCCTACTCGTCGGCCGTGCTGAAGCCGAACGGCCGGTACAGCAGGCACTGACGGCTGAGTCCCGTCCCCAGCAGAACCAGTCCGACGAGGGCGACGAGGAGCGACCCGAGCGCCTGCGGTACCGGTCCGACGGCGATTCGGAGTGCCCCCGCGTAGCCGGCGACGCCGGCCAGGAGCGCCAGGAGGCCGAGTGCGATGCGGGCGATGCGGTCGACTCCGCCGACGTTCGGTGCCATAGTATTTCGTCGATAGTACACACCTCGTCCAGTTACGTCTTGCGGAGGTCGGAGGAGACCCGCCGGAGTCCCAGTGTCGGCTCCGTCGGTCGGGGAGTCGGTGATGTCCGTCCGTGGAACCGCCGTCACCTCACGGCGGAACGCGGCCGGCGCTCAGTCGGACGAACCCCAGCATCGTGGACTCGTGGCGTCCGTCGCGGGTGCGGTCGAGGAGCGTCCGGTGGGCCGCGGCCACGCGCGAATCGAGCACGCTGGTCAGCGACTCCTCGAACTGGCGAGCGGACCCCGGCGGCGCCGAGGCGCGAACGACGAGGCGGAACAGGGGGTTGAGGGTCCGACCGGGGATGGACGTGCTTCGGGCCAGGTCCACCAGCGCCAGACGGCCGCCCGGTCCGACCAGGTCGGCCCACTCCTCGACGGTCCCACCCGGGTCGCCGAGCATCCCCGAGACGAACGAGGCGAAGACGGCGTCGGCACTCGATACCGGGAGTGCGGTCACGTCGCCCCTGACGACGTGTACGTTGGTCCACCCCTCGCGTGTCACCCTGGCACGCGCCCGGTCGAGGACGCCTGGAGAGAAATCCACGCCCACGACCACCCCCTCGGGGCCGACCCGGTCGCGGAGGTACCGGAAGTTGGCGCCGGTGCCACAGCCCATGTCGACGACCACGTCGCCCGGGTCCGGTGCGAGCGCTTCGACCGCCCGCGAGCGCACGCGGTGGACCCCCGGCGTCCGCCGGGCGATGGCGTCGTAGAGGCGAGACCAGCGCGTGTAGAACGCCTGGGTGGCGCGCGCCCCCGACATGTTAGACGAGTGGTCGCACGGCCGAGACGGCGGCGGGGGCGTCCGGCGCGAGCACGTAAATGATGGGTTCGATGCCGTACCCGCCGGTCTGGTAGATGACGAACGTCTCGGTGAGTTCCCTGTCCGCGAGCGCCTGGCGAACGGGGTCCATGGGCGCCTCGGGGTCGAACTCGACGGTGTCGTACCCGGCCGCCGCCAGTCGTTCGAGGACGTCAGGGTCGTACCGGAGGTTCAGCGCCGCCCGGACCGGGGCGCCCGCGCTACGCGCCGACAGCAGCGTCGACGCGACGTGTTCGCTGACGCCGAACTCGGGGTCGCCGGGCACCGTGGTCCGTCCCTTCACGTCGAAGATGCGGCCGGGCACCCCGGCGACGTCGTCGATGTCGTCGGCGTCGGGGAGGCACTCGACGAGGTTCGACCCGACGTTCGGGATGAGGGGGGCGAACCCGCTCGCGTTAGTCAGGGTTCGCAGCCCGCGGCGGACGGACGACCGGACGCGCTCGGCGGTCCGGAACCGGCTCTCCGGGTCGTGGACGCTCAGCGGGCCGTCGAACTCGGCCAGTTCCGGCATCGCCTCCTCGTGGAGCTGAGCCAGCAGGTCGCTCTCCTCCAGGCGACGGATGAGCACCTCCGTCTCGACCAGCGCGCGGGCCGGCGTCATCTCCCCGGCGGCGAGTCCGCGTCCGATTTCCTCGACGAGGTCCCGGACGCGTTCGTCTTCGAGGACCTCCCGGCGACGGCTGACCTCGCCGTGGGCGTACTTCGAGACGGCGCTCTGACTGATGCCGAGGGCCTCGGCGACCTCCCGCTGGGTGAATCCGCGCTCGCGGAGGTCCTCTGCGAGCATCGACCGGAACGTGGGGAGGAACTGCTCGACGACGATTTCTTCGACGAACTTCATCGGTCTCGCTGGAACTCGGGGTCCTCGCCGATTCGGGAGGCCTGGGGACCGGCCTGGTCCTGGTACTTCGACCCGCGGTCGGTGCCGTACGGGCGCTCGGCGGCCGACTTCATCTCGGTGAAGATGAGCTGCGAGACGCGCATCCCGGGCGAGAGGGCGACCGGCGCGGTTCCCAGGTTCGACAGTTCGAGCGTTATCTGGCCCTTGTACCCGGGGTCGACGATGCCGGCCGTGGCGTGAATGACGACGGCCAGTCGCCCGAGCGAGGACCGCCCCTCGACGGAGGCCAGCAGGTCCGGCGGGATTTCGACGCGCTCTTTGGTCGTTCCCAGCACGAAGTCGCCGGGGTGGAGGATGAACTCGTCGCCCTCCGGGACGTGCGTCTCGGTGACGTAGTCGCTGACCTCGGCCTCGCGGTTCGGGTGGATGCAGGGGATGTTGGTCCGCTGGAATTCCAGGAACTCGCTTCCGAGACGCAGGTCGATGCTCGCGGGCTGGACCTGCATGTCCAGGTCGTCGATGGGTTCGACGACTAGCTCGCCGTCGCGCAACCGGTCTAAGATGTCCCGGTCGGAGAGTATCATACGAGAACGGGACGCGAGCAGCCTGATAAAGACTCCGGGGACGGCTGACACCGACGAAATCCCCCGCGTGACGGCGGGCGGCTCGACGCGAACTCCTGTTCGTTCGGTGACAAACGTGACAGTCAATGACACCCGTGAGGGTGACTTCCGGAATCCAGTTCGTGATAAGTTTGCGCAATACATACAAAACTATTAAGCCCCTCGACGGGCAAGCCGATACCGAGATGAGTGAGATAGACGGCCCCGAACAGGTACAGGCGGACTCCTCCAACACAGGCCAATCGGCCGCAGAAAGCGAGCAGAACGGTGCGACGCTGGTCCACGTCGACGGACCGTCTCACCTCGAAGAGCTGACGGCCTCGCGCGACGTCGTGCTGGCCGACTTCTACGCAGATTGGTGCGGACCGTGCAAGATGCTCGAACCGATTCTCGAAGACGTCTCTGCGGACACGGGCGTCACCATCGCCAAGGTGGACGTCGACCGGCACCAGGAACTCGCGGCCCAGTACCGCGTCCAGGGCGTCCCCACGATGGTGTTGTTCGCGGACGGCGACGTCGCGGAGCAACTGGTCGGCGTGCGCGACCGTGACACGCTGAAGCGCCTCGTCGAACGCCACGACCCCAACTGAAATCAATGACAGAGGACATCCACGACATCGTCATCGCCGGTGCGGGAATCGCAGGCAACTCCGCCGCCATCTACGCGGCGCGTGCGGACCTGAGTCCGCTGGTTCTGGAGGGACCGGAACCGGGCGGCCAGCTGACGCTCACGACCGAGGTCGAGAACTACCTCGGCTTCCCCGACGGCGTCGGCGGGATGGAACTCGCCCAGAGCGGGAAGGAGCAGGCCCAGCGATTCGGCGCCGAGTACCGCCACGCGACCGTCGAGAGCGCGGACCTGGACGCCCGTCCGTTCCATCTCGAACTCGCAGGCGGCGAGGAGATTCGGACGAAGGCGCTCGTCGTCGCCACCGGCGCCAGCGCCCGCTGGGTCGGCGCCGAGAACGAGGACGACCTGATGGGGTACGGCCTCTCGACGTGTGCGACCTGCGACGGGGCCTTCCACCGGGGCGACCACGTCCTCATCGTCGGCGGGGGCGACTCCGCGATGGAGGAGGCGCTGTTCCTCACGAAGTTCGCCGACAAGGTGTCGGTCGTCCACCGGCGCGAGGAGCTTCGCGCCTCCGAAATCATGCGCCAGCGCGCGTTCGAGAACGACGACATCGAGTTTCTGTGGAACACCGAACTGGTCTCGATTCTGGGCGACCAGGAGTCCGGCGTGACCGGCGCGACGCTGGTCGAACACCCCGACGGGCACCCGACCGAGAAGCTCCAGGACCCCGCGCTCGCAGACGAGGTCGAGGAGTACGACGTCGACGTCGGCGGCATCTTCTACGCCATCGGCCACACGCCGAACACGGCGTTCCTCGAAGACACCGACGTCCCCCTCGACGAGGACGGCTACGTGGTGACGGAACCGGGCATGACCACCGAGACGAGCGTCGACGGCGTGTTCGCCGCCGGCGACGTGATGGACCGCGAGTACCAGCAGGCCGTCACCGCCGCCGGCACCGGGAGCATGGCGGCTCTCGACGCCGAAGAGTGGATAGAGACGCAGGCCCACAGAGAGGAGATGGCAGCCCCGCCGGCGCAGTAAGTCTCGCCCGGCACCTGGTCGGGGTGCCCCGACGAACCAGGCGGCGCCCGGTCGGTGCGCCGCCGCAGGGTCGCTTCCACACGTTCCACCGACCGTTCCCCTTCTCGCGAGAGCCGACCGCCGCCAGCGGCTGCTTCGTCGGTTGGTGCGACTTCGCGACCGCGTCGCCCGTAGCGCGCTGGGCGAACCGACTCATCGTCACCCACTTGTAACCCGCCCGCAGAGACAGCGACATGAAACAGGCAATCGTCGCCCGGGTGGACCTGGGGATGGGCGAGGGGAAACTCGCAGCCCAGGTCGCCCACGCGTCGCTGATGGCCTACGAGGACGCGTCCGCCGCCGTCAGACGCGAGTGGAAGGGGTCGGGGCAGAAGAAAATCGTGCTCAAGGCGTCCGGCGAGAAGGCGCTGTTCGAACTCGCCGACGCCGCCGAGCGGGAGGGCCTCCCGAACGCCGTCGTCAGGGACGCTGGACACACGCAACTCGACCCCGGGACGGTGACGGCGCTGGCGGTCGGTCCCGGCGACGAGGCCATCGTCGACAAAGTGACCGGCGACCTGTCGCTCTACTGAGTTTCGCCCGCCGTCCCCGCCGGCCGAGGCGTCCGCGCATGAGCGACCGCCGACCACCGTCGAGTGAGCACTCGTCAGCCGTGCGCGTGCCACGGTTTCAAGCAACCCCCGGTCCAAGAGTGGTGTAACGATGCTCCCCTTGCAATCGACTGTGGGGGCGGGCGGACTCGCCGCAGTGGACGTGGCGCTGGTGCTCGCCTACCTGGCCGTCATCGTGGGCGCCTGCGTCCTGCTGTACTACCTGCTGGTGTACGTCCGTCGCGTCCTCGCGGAACCGTACCGCGAACGCTGGTGGTATCTCGGCGTCGGCGTCTGCGCCGCCGTCGTCTACGGCGTCGCCGGGCTGGTGGAGACGCTGACGGACGTCGCCGCCGCGACGGCGTTCAAACTGGGGGCAACCCTGTTTTTCTTCCTCTTCGTCGCCGTGGGAGTGCGGGCGATGTACTCGCTCGAACACCGGCGGTCGGACGACAAGGGACCGGCGATGATGGTGGTCTACCTGGTCATCGGCGGGTTCATCGTCGCCTGGTGGGCGGCGTTCCTCCTGGGGCAGGCGTCGCTGGTCGCCCTCGTCGAGACGGTCGGACTGGCCATCGCAACCGTCTACACGCTGGGGTACGCCATCCTGACGGTTCGCGCCAGCGAGGGGACGAGCATCTCGGCCGTGGTCCGCCAGCTGCTCCCGGCGCTGGTCTGCTTCGCCGGCGTCGTCGTCGCGGAACAGGCCGGCCTCTACCTGGGACTGCCCCAGAACATCGTGACGGGCGTCGAACTGGTCGGGACGGCCCTGGTCGGCGCGTTCCTGTTCACCACGGCCGTGGCGATGCGCCAGGAGAGCGGCGAGGTCCAGCGGATGTACGACCGCACTACCTGGCGCCAGGAAGAGGTCCGGTAGTCGGGCGAGCGGCCGCCGGCGAATCACCCCTGCTTTTACTGCACGGTTGCGAACGCGATGGCATGGAGGGAACCCGTCTCGAGAACCTCTCGGGCGAAACGATGACCGACGACCAGATGGACGCGCTCCTGCGAGCCGAGGGGGTAGGGGTGCTCTCGATGGCCGACGACGGCGAGGCCTACGGCATCCCGATGTCGTTCGGCTACGACGGCGGCGACCGCATCTTCATGGTCTTCGTCGAGTCCGACGTCGAGAACAGGAAAGACCGGTTCGTCGAGGGCACCGAAACCGCCTCGTTCCTGGTGTACCGCGCCGAGTCGCCCCACGAGTGGGAGAGCGTCGTCGTCGAAGGGCCGGTGCGCCGCGCGCGCCACGGCGAGCGGGACGACGCCCTCGACGCCCTCACCGACAACGCGTGGCACCCCGACCTGTTCTCCGGGTCGAACCCGCTCCGGGGCTTCGAGACGTTCGTCGTCGACGTCGAGAGCAAGAGCGGACGGCGCGCAGAGCAGTGAGTCCGACGGACGGTCTCGGGGGTAGGTCCGGTTCGGTCCGGCAGGCCGGAGGCGGGGAGCCCGCGACGACGGCAGCGATTCCCGCGGCCGACGGGTACGCCGGGTGACGTTCGGGATGCGCGAGGCACACCCGGTCGAACGGCGGGTCGGCGTCGACTACTACGTCAGCGAGTCGCCGGGGACCGGGGGCGTCCTCAGGTCGACGCCGGACGACTTCCGCGTGCGCGAACTGGAGACGCTGACGCCCGAACCGCTGGACGCGGACCCCGGCGCCTACGGCCACCTGCTCGTCCGGGCGACGCTCCGCGGGTGGGACACGAACGACTTCGTCGGTCGCCTCTCGGACGCTCTGGGCATCAGCCGCGAGCGAATCTCCTGGGCCGGGACGAAAGACAAGCACGCCGTGACGACCCAGCTGTTCAGCCTCCGCGGCGTCGACGCCGGGGACCTGCCGGACGTGCCGGACGCGGACGTCGAACCGCTCGGGCGCATCGGGCGGTCGCTCTCGTTCGGCGACCTGGCGGGCAACGAGTTCGAAATAGCGGTTCGCGACCCGGAGCGGCCGGACGTCGCCGAGACGATAACCGACCAGTTGCGCGCCTTCGCCGGCGACGGCGGCGACGGCGCGGGCGACGTCGTCGGCGTCCCCAACTACTTCGGACACCAGCGCTTCGGGAGCTACCGCCCGGTCACGCACGAGGTCGGGCTCGCGGCGCTCCGGGGCGAGTGGCGCGAGGCCGTGCTCGCCTACGTCGCGAACCCCTACGACACCGAACCCGACGCGACGCAGGCCGCCCGGCGGACAGTCGCGGAGGAGGCGGCGCGGAGCGACCCGGACTGGCGACGCGCGCTCGACGCGATGCCGGGCTACCTCGGCCACGAACGCGCCATGCTCCACCGCCTCGTCGAGAACGGCGGCGAGTCGCCGGCGGAGTTCCGGGCGGCCCTCGAAGCCGTCCCGTCGAACCTGCAGCGTCTGTTCGTCAACGCGGCCCAGTCCTACGCGTTCAACCGCATCCTCTCGGAGCGACTCGCGCGGGGTCTCCCGTTCGACCGACCGGTCGCCGGCGACGTGGTCTGCTTCGCCGACGGCGACGCCCCCGAGGGACTGTGGGTTCCGGATGCGGACCGCACGCAGCGAGTCACCGACCGCCGCGTCGACGTGGTGACCCGCCACTGCGAGCGAGGCCGGGCGTTCGTTACCGCGCCCCTCGTCGGAACCGACACCGAGTTCGGCGAGGGGGAACCCGGCGACGTCGAACGCGAGGTCCTTGACGAACTCGACCTGGTACCCGGGGACTTCGACCTGCCCGGGAACTTCCGGTCTGCCGGGACTCGCCGCGCTATTCTCGTCCGGACCGACCTCGACGTCCGGACCGACCCGCTCTCGTTCACCTTCGCGCTTCCGCACGGGTCGTACGCGACGGTGCTCCTCCGCGAGTACCTGAAATCGAGCCCGCTGGACCTGTGACCGGGGACCCCGATACGCGTCGGCACGCGCGACGAGTCCGGCCGCCGGCCGGGAAAGAACGGAGTTTTACGCCGCGGCCGCGAGCGACCGATATGGAGTGTCGGCGGTGCGGGTCCCCGCTCGAGAAACCGGGTGACTACTGTCTCGTCTGCAACACCGGCAACGCCGACACCGTCGTCGTCGAGTTCGACCGCGACCGGGCCACGCTCACGATGCTCGACGAGGAGTCTGTCGTCGGCGAGACGACCATCACGACGGTCCCGGAGACGGGCGAGCGGACCCGGGAGGTCGAACGCCGCAACTTCGCCGGGCGCATCGCCGACGAGATACGGCGAAAGCGGCCGGAGACCGTCTACGCGGCGGGCGACCGCGAGATACTGCGCGAAACCCGGGCCCAGCTACACCACCCGTTCTACCGCGTCGACGGGGTCGACCCGGTGCAGACAGTTCTGGACCGCCGGGGCGAGCGACCGCTGGAGGTGGTCGACATCCCGCCGCGGGAGAAACTCGGCGGGCGACACTCGACGCTCATCGGCGGGCGGGCGGGTCGGGAGGCGATAAGCGTCGTCGCCGGGCACCCCCACGTCAAGAAAATCATCCCCGGCCCCATCGACGCCGGCGGAACCGGCTCCCAGACGGGGCTTCGAGCGAAAGTCACCCGGGCCGACGACAACGGGAACGTTCGCCTGCTCCTCCGGTCCGGGTCGAGCGTCCAGGAGAACCGCGTCGTGACGACGGCGATGGACAGAGAGAGCGGGGAGCGAGTGCGCGCGGACCTCAACGAGGCGCTTGTCGAGGCCGAACTGCAGGACGATTGAGGCGCGACAGCCGCAACGGTCGGGGACTACGATTCGACGGCCGACTCGTCAGCGGCCTCGCGGAACCACGCCAGCGTCTCGCGTATCGCCTCGTCGTGTGGCGTCACGTCGACGTCGAACGTCCCGGCGAACTTGGAGTGGTCGACCACGAACGGGCGGTCGTACATGTAGAATATCTCCCGCAGCTCCCGCATCCGGCTGTTCACGAGGCCGAGGACCCGGACCGCCAGTCCCGGGGCGGCGCGCATCCGCGGCGACTGGTCGGCCGCCTCGTAGACGCGCTCGACGAACTCCCGGGTGGTGAGCGTCTCCGCGCTGGGCACGTGCCACACCTCGCCGAGCGCGCGTTCGTCCGCGCCGAGGGTGACCAGCGCCCGGGCGAAGTCGGCGATGTAGGTGTAGGTGTGAGGCTGGTCGGGGTCGCCCAGCAGGAGCGCCGGCCGCCCGCTCTGGGCCCGCTCGAACACCTGGTTGCCGACGACGGACTCCCGGACGCGTGGACCGAAGAAGTCGCTGGCGCGTCCGACCGTCGCCCGGACGCGCCCCGACTCGTGTGCGTCGAGCACTCGCTCTGTCGCCGCCGCCCGCGCACGCCCTTTCGGACCGTCGGCGTCGTCCGGAAGCGACTCGGTGAGCGGTCCGTCGGTCGGGCCGTACGCGTAGAGGTTGTCGGCGTGGACGAGCACCGCGTCGGCCGACGCCGCGCCCTCAACGACGCCCGCCATCAGGGGCGGCAGCGTCCGTGGCCAGGTATCGTAGGGCGGTTTCGCGCAGTTGTACACCACCGCGGCTCCTTCGCAGGCCCGCCTGGCGGCCTCGTGGTCGGTCACGTCCGCCGAGACGACGGGGACGTCCGCCGGGACGTCGGCGCGTCCGCTCCGGTTCACCATCCTGACCTCGCGCCCCCTCGACTCGAGTTCCTCGAACACGGCCAGCCCCAGCGGTCCGGTCCCCAGTACGACGGCGAGGTCCCCCTTCGCGGCAGTCATTGCTCGAACAGACGGGCAAGCGCTGGATAGCGTTACCGGGAGACCGGGTGTCTCACTGCCGGGTGCGGAGCGCCGGGAGACGGGAGACGCGGCCGCTCCGACTCGTAGGCTTTATCCCTCAGCCCGGGTTACCTGGCGGTACTATGGCCGAGAAGAAGAAGGCACGGAACGTCGGGAGCGCCGGCCGGTTCGGCGCTCGCTACGGCCGGGTGTCCCGTCGACGGGTCTCCGAAATCGAGCGCGAGACCCGCGAGGCGACGGTCGACGGCGACAGCGTCAAGCGAATCGGCACCGGCATCTGGAAGAACGAGGAGACCGGCGAGGTGTTCACCGGGGGGAGCTACCGACCCCAGACGCCCGGCGGACGACAGGTCAGCCGTTCCATCCGGGCGGCGCTCTCGACGGACGACGAAGAGTAATGTCCTACAAGTGCTCCCGATGCAAGCGTGACGTCGAACTCGACGAGTACGGCGGGGTTCGCTGTCCGTACTGCGGTCACCGGGTCCTCCTGAAGGAGCGCAGCCCCGACGTCAAGGAAGTCCCCGTCGAGTAGCGCCCGTGGACCACACGGCTTCTCTCTCTTTCGAGTACGACGACCAGCGACGGGCCCGGACGGTCCGCGACTCGGTCGCGGTGGAGGTCGGCGAAATCGACGACGACCGGTCGCGAGCGACGGTCGAACGCGAGGGTCGCGTCGTTCGCGTCCGGGTCGACGCCGCCGACCTGACGGCACTCCGCGCCGGCCTGAACACGTGGGTTCGTCTGGTGTCCGTCGCCGAGGACGTCAGCGTCAGGGCGAGTTGAGCAGGGTCGCGTCGATTCGACAGTCGGTGCGTGAACCGCCAGCGAGGGTTATCTCCGTGGCCCGCGTACTAGACCGGCGAGAGACGTGAACGCGAATCCATTCACAGGCGTCGTCGAGAGCCTCCGGGAGCGAGGGTCAGTCAACACGGTGTTCGGCGACCCCGTCGTCACCGGAGAGAAGACGGTTATCCCGGTCGCACGCGTCGCCTACGGGTTCGGCGGCGGATACGGCGCCGGGACGAACAGCGCGGACGAGACGGATGCGGCCACCAGCGTCGGAGAGATGCCTTACGTCGGGGGTGGTGAGGGTGTCGGCGGCGGCGGGGGCATCCAGGTGACGCCGGTCGGCGTCGTCGAAATCACGGCCGAGACCACCCGTTTCGTCGGGTTCGACGACCGCCGCCGGGCGCTGGCCGTAGCGGGAGCGGCCTTCGCGCTCGGGGTGTTCGTCGGCCGGCGTCGCAGTCGAGGCGGAGCGTAGGTCGACCGGGAACGAATCCGGGCAAGGAACGTCGGCGGAGGTCCCGCGCCGACTGGCGCACCCGCGATTCCGGTCACAGGACCGATATCGGGTTTGAGGCCCACGTGTCGGCCGTTCCCGTCGCAGCGAAAAACGGGGGTTTTTCACCACGGCTGTCTTTGGCCCGACCATGCAAGGTAGCCTACCGCCGGAAGCACAGGAGAAACTCGAAGAACTGCAGGACCTCCAGGAGACGGCCCAGAAGGTCGCCGCCCAGAAGCAGCAGGCGGAGTCTACGCTCTCGGAGTCCCAGACGGCCCTCGAAGCGCTCGACGACATCGAGGAGGACACCGTCATGTACCGCGAAATCGGCGAACTGCTCGTCGAAACCGAGTACGACGAGGCCCACGAGGAGCTCTCGGACAAGGTCGAGAGCC
>JBEPXT010000015.1:0-45223 GCA_041641795.1 Salinigranum sp. | reverse complement strand
TTGTCGACGTCGCAGTGGTCGTCCTTCGTTGTCGACGTCGCAGTGGTCGTCCTTCGTTGTCGACGTCGCAGTGGTCGTCCTTCGTTGTCGACGTCGCAGTGGTCGTCCTTCGTTGTCGACGTCGCAGAATTACGTCCGGTCGTCTTCGAGTTCGTAGATGAGCGCCCCGCAGTCCTCGCAGGCGAGCACCGGCTTGTCGGGTCGGTCGTAGATACCGACGGTCCCGCCACAGCAGTTCGAGTGGGTCGTCTCGACCACGTCGCCGCCGCACGCCGGGCAGGTTTCGAGGAACAGCCTGAGCGGATTCGCGGCGGACGCGGCGACCTGGCGGTCGAGTCCGCGGTCGGTCAGGACGGTGACGGCGGCGGTGTCCGAGACGGCGCGCACCCGCGTCAGCCACCTGGTCCAGTCCACACCGTCGAGACGGACGCCGTCGTCGCTCGGCGCGCCCGTCGCCTCGTACGGCGCCGCGCGGGCGACGGCCGACGCCAGTTCGTCCGCGTCCAGCCCACGGAGGCGGTGCATCTCCGCCTCCCAGTCGGCCGCGAAGTCGTCGGCGAGGTGCAGGTCCTGTTCGCCGACGAGCACACCCGACTGGATGAGAATCCCCAGCAACTCCTCGCCGGAGAGGTCGCCGTCCGAGAGGTCGTCGGACGTTCGGGGGCTCTCGTGCGGGCCGAAGTCGAACGGGAGCGGTGCGACGAGTTTCGGCGCGAACACCGGCGTGTACGGTACCACGTACCCCCGCAGGACGATGAGCGCGACGCCCACGACCAGCACCAGCAGGGCGGCGGGTACCCAGAGAATCGCCGTCAGGAGCGCCAGGAGCACGACCAGCGCCCCGTTGACGAGTGTGCACGCCTCACAGCGACGCTCGCCCGTGTACTCGGGTCGTCTGAGCGCGTCGAGTACTGACATACGGGAACTGGCGTCGCCCGGGACATTAGCCTTTCTTCACCCGTCGCACGGTTGAGGGTCCGCCGGGGACGGCCACGAATCTGCCGGGTCGACGACCGTGCGCCGTGGCCGCCGGCGGTCTCGGAGAACTCGAACGCGGCGGGTCAGGCGGTGGAAAAATCGGTGGACGGCGGCGACGCAAGCGCGGTCAGTAGAGCTGTTTCTTTCGCTCTTCGCGCTCTTCTTCCTCTTTCTCCTCTCGCTTCATCCGTCGTCGGCCGCGCACGTACCGTATCGCGCCCGGCAGTACCGTGTTTTTCAGGTCCAGGATGAACGACACGATGCCGTACGCCCAGAAGAAAAAGAGCACTGTCGCCGCGCCGATGTAGAACCACCCGAATGTGGATATTGCCATGGGTCCAGTCCGTTCAGTGTGGGGGGGTCGGTGTGGGTTAGTCGTCGCTCTCTGCTTCCGATCCGGTCGACGTCGTCGTCGATGCGGGCGTCGAGAGGCCGTGGTGGAGTGCCTCGCCGGTCTCGGTGTCGAAGAGGTGAATCTTCGAGCGGTCGAGCCAGACGGTCACATCCTCGTCCTCCTGTATGTCGGTGTCCGAGGAGACGCTCATGAGCAACTGGCCGGTCGTCCGGCCCTCCGAGAGATCCGTCTCGGCGTCCTCGGACAGGAGGAGGTAGATGAATATCTCGTTGCCCATCGGTTCGAGAACGTCGGTCGTGGCCTCCACCTGGCGCGACGCCATGTTGACGTTCTGCTTCGAGAGGGAGATGTCCTCCGGACGGACACCCAGGGTCACGTCCTGACCGCGTTCGACGCCCACGTCCGCGGGGTCGAAGTCAACCTGGACGTTCTCGCCGACGAAGCCCTCCTCGGTGATGTCGCCCTCGATGAAGTTCATCGACGGCGACCCGATGAAGCCTGCCACGAACAGGTTCGCCGGTTCGTTGTAGCAGGTCAGCGGCGGGTCTATCTGCTGTAACTGCCCCGAGTCGATGACCGCGATGCGGTCGGACATCGTCATCGCCTCCGCCTGGTCGTGCGTGACGTAGATGATAGTCGTGTCCAGTTCCTTGTGGAGGCGCTGGAGTTCCGTCCGCATGTGGACCCGGAGCTTCGCGTCCAGGTTCGCCAGCGGTTCGTCCATCAGGAACACATCGGGATTCCTGACGATGGCCCGCGCGATGGCGACGCGCTGGCGCTGCCCGCCGGACATCTCGTCGGGCATCCGGTCGAGCATCCCGTGAAGCTGGACGATGTCTGCCGCGCGGTCGACGCGGCGGTCGATCTCCTCTTTCTCGTAGTTCCGCAGGCGGAGACCGAACGAGATGTTGTCGTAGACGTCCATGTGCGGGAACAGCGCGATGTTCTGGAACACCATCGCGATGCCGCGGTCCTTCGGGGGAAGGTTCGTCACCTCCCGCCCGGCGATGTGAATCGTCCCCTCGCTCGGGATGGTCAGCCCCGCGACCATCTCCATCGTCGTGGATTTCCCACACCCGGACGGACCGACGAGACAGACGAACTCGCCGTCCCTGATGTGGACGTTCATGTCGTCGACAGCCGTTACGTCTTCGTACCGTTTCGTGACGTGTTCTAGTTTGACGTCTCCCATGGTTTACTCCTTCAGTGCACCCGAAGTCAGTCCGCTCACGATGCGTTCCTGTGCGATGACGACGAGGATGGCGACCGGCAGTACCCCCACAATCGACGCCGCCGCCATCGCGTTGTACGTCACCTCGAACTGGCCCTGTCGCTGCAGTTGCAGGATACCTGCGACGATCGGGGCCCAGTGGTTCGCCGCGCCGTCGTTCATCAGGAACGAGTAGAAGAACTCGTTGTACACCGCGATGAACGTCAGCACGCCGGCCGTCGCGACCCCCGGCGCAGAGAGCGGGACGATGACGCGGAACAGGGCACCGAGTCGGGTGGTTCCCTCGATGCGGGCCGCATCTTCGAGCCCGTCCGGAATCTGGCCGTAGAAGGTCGTCAGGATGAATATCGACAGCGGCATGAACAGCGCGCTGAAGGGGAGCACCATCGCTCCCGGCGTGTTGTAGAGGTTCGGGCTACTCACGCCGAACAGCGCGACGTTCCCGTTGAACAGCTGCCACAGCGGCAGGAAGAACGCCGCGGGCGGGAAGTACGATATCGCCAGGATGAGCAACATCAGCACACCCCGTCCCGGGAAGCGGAGTCGACCGAACACGTAGCCGGCCAGGCTCGCGAGCAACAGCACGATGACGGTCGTGGTGACCGCGAGCACGAGGCTGTTGAACATGTACACGTGGAACGGGACCTGCCGGAATATCTCGAGGAAGATACTCGGCTGGAAGCCGTTGGGCAGGAGTCCCACGTTGAAGATGGCGTCGTTCGGCGTGACTGCGAGTACGAGCAGCCAGTAGAACGGGAACAGCGTCGTGAA
The DNA here is from genome assembly GCA_041641795.1 of Salinigranum sp. GTDB lineage: Archaea > Halobacteriota > Halobacteria > Halobacteriales > Haloferacaceae > JBEPXT01. Next base: position 41,888 of record JBEPXT010000015.1, on the reverse strand, counting down.
CAGGAATACCACCATCGCGACGTAGAACATCGCGCGGTAGGCCCGTTCGGGGTCCTTGATGACCTTGGAGACCCACTTCTGCAGGGGCCCTTTCTTCATCTCCGGTTCGTCTCGCCGAGCCGAAGCGGATTGTTGTTCCGTCGACATGCTATCCCATCTCCTCCCTGGCGTAGTAGACGATGTACACCGAGACGAACAGCCCGATTATCAGCGCGGTGATGAACGCCACCGTCGCCGACGTCCCGAGCAGGGAGTTGTTGAAGCTCGTCACGACCAGGCACGACAGCGAGGGCACCGTCGTACAGCTGGAGACAGTCTCGATGATGCCGAACACCCGCATCGCCTGGATGGTGCGGAACAGCATCGCGACCAGGATGGTCGGGAGCACCAGCGGGAAGGTTATCATCTTGAACTGCTGCCACTTGCTCGCGCCGGCGACCTTGGCCACGTCGTAGAGGCCGCGGTCGACGCTCTGCAGACCGGCCAGGATGAGCAGCGCCATGAACGCCGAGGTCTTCCAGATGTCGGCGACGATGACGATGAGCGTCGAGTCGAACGCGTTCGCCAGCGGCGTCGCGGAGAACACGCCGATCTGTTGCAGGAACGAGGGGTCCGCCTTCGTCCCGATGAACAGGCCCACGCCGGGCTGGAACAGCAGGAAGAAGATCATCCCCTGGACGACGATGGGGACGGCCCACGGGATGATGATGGCGACGCGAACCCAGCGTCGCCCCCTGAAGTCCTGGTCCAGCACGAGCGCCTGTCCGAACCCGATGAGGGTCTCGAAGAAGACGCTCGCCAGCGTGAAGATGAGCGTCACCGTCAGCGCGCTGTTGAACAGCGCGTCGACCGACAGGCCGGTCGGCAGGAACGGCGACGGTAACAGCGCGCTCTTCTGTCCCGTCAACACGTCGATGTAGTTTTGAAACAGTACGAACTCGCCGAGGCCGCCGGTGAGACTGTCGGCGTGGAGCGACATCTCGAACGTGCTGATGAGCGGCCAGAGCGCGATGACTGCCAGCAGTAGCATCGCCGGGCTCAAAAGCAGGTACGCGTACTGCGTGTCGCTCAGGTTCTCCATCCATCGCACCGCCGCGACGTATGGACCCGATCGACTCCGACCGTAGTCGGCCTCGGTTTCCGAGGTTTGTTCGGTTGCCATTTTTCTGTTCCGGTAGTTACACGAAGGGTGGGATAATGAAGCCTGGGTCAGGCGCTGGACTCGATCTGCTCGATGGAGGCCTTCAGGTCAGACATCGCCTTCTGCGGCGTCTTCTGCTGCCGGAACGCAGCGTTGACTTCCTTGGCGATCTGCTGGGACTCCTGGGGCCAGACGACGGTTGCCGGCCGCGGCATCGCCGTCTCGGCCGCGAAGGCGAGGGTGTCGACGTACCGACCGATGACATCGAGCTGTTTCGTCCGGTCGTTGGCGATGCGGTCCGGAACCGGGGGAATCCAGCCGCCGATTTCGAACATGTCCAGCTGGACCTGCTCTTTGGCGAGCGTGGTGAGGACCTGCGCCGCCGCGGACATGTGTGCGTCCTCCGCGTTCGGGTTGAGCGCCAGGTGCCAGCCACCCAGGGCCGCGGTCGAACCGCCGACGCCCTCGTACTTGGCGCCTTCCTCGGCTGCGTACGGGAGCGGCATCACGCCGAGGTCCTCGCCGAACTTGTCCTGGGCCCCGTTGATGTTGATCGAGTAGGGCCAGTTGCGGTGCATGACGACGTTGCCGTTGGAGAAGGGACCGCGCGACGGTTCCTCCTGCCACTGGACGACCGCCTGCGGGGCGATGCTGCCGGCGTAGCCCGAGAGGGACGCGGAGTCGCCCGACCCGTGGATGAACGTCCGAATCATCCGGATGGAGTCGAGGACGCGCTTCTCGTCGACGGTGATGGGTCGGTCGCCCACCGGGCCGAACAGGTTGTCCCGGCCGCCGAAGTACGCGCCGCCCCAGCTACTCATGAACTCGTTGAAGTCACAGCACGACAGGCCCTCGTAGGCCGCCCCCTGGAAGGAGAACCCGTCGACGTCCTTGTCGACGGACTCCATCACGTCCTTCGTCACGTTCGAGAACTTCTTCCAGGTCAGGGGCTTCGTGGCCCAGCCCTCTCCCTCGGGGTCGTAGCCGGCCTGTTCGACCCAGTCCTTCCGGTACTGCATCGTCGGGAAGTCAGCGAACAGCGGCTGGCCGTAGATGTTCCCCTGGTCGTCCCGGGCCGTGTTCAGCATGGATTCCAGGAAGGTGTTGGAGACCTGGTCCATGTGGTTTTTCGGCATCGCCTGGCTCAGGTTGAGCAACTGACCGCGGGCGATGAACGGAATCGTCCACCCGTTGTCGACCATCAGAATCTCCGGTTTCTTCTGGCCGGCCTCCAGAATGTTCTTGTACTTCGTCCGTCGGTCGTCGGTGACGAACGAGCCCCCGAGGAACTCGATTTTGATCTTCTGCGACAGACCGTTGTCGTACAGGGTCTGTCGAATCTTGTCCGCGGCGTTCTGGAAGTTACTGTCGGCCGCCCACTGGATGGTAAGCTCCTCGGACGGTTCCGACATGTCGATTTTCTCGGCGCCGCTACCGCCGTCCCCGCCGCCGCCGTCACCGCCGCCGCCGTCCCCGCCGCCGCCGTCGCCGCCTCCGCCGCCGCCGGTACACCCCGCGAGTCCGACTGCGATGCCCGACGCACCGGCCGCCTTCACGAAGCGCCTACGCGACACACCGTTTCGTCCGCCGTGTGGCTCAGTATCGACCATTACAAAGGGGATTTTTGAACACTGGATATTTATAGTTTCGGGAGAAGTTACTACCGCTGTTGTAGTAAATTAGCTATCAATATCGCGAATCGTGACTCCCAGTGACGTGTCAAGAGACGTAAGGCACAGTGAGACGAATTCTGTGGCGAGCAACGTGCGCGCAACCGGCCGTTTGGAGTGTACGCAGGCCGTCAGTGCCGGAGTGGCTTAACGTTTCCCTGGTTGCCCGCAGCCGAGACGAGAGCAAGTGAAGGCCGCGACCCGGACCGCGGGACTGTCGTGTCGGCGCGGGTGGACTACGGACTCGCCCCCGTGACCGTTGCCGTTCACGCAGCACTCGAGGTGCGTGAGCCTCGCCAGAACCAGCGGGATTCCTTCCCCTCGCGTGGGAGGTTCCCTGGTATACGTCCGCCCGCAGGAATCAGTCTTTGTTCGGCGCGGGCCACCGGGGGGTCTTCGGGTCTTCGATGCGCGCTATCTCGTCCGGGGTGAGGGTGACGTCCAGGGCACCGACGTTCTCTTCGAGGTGGTCGAGGCGACGCGGGCCGATAATCGGCGCCGTCACGACGTCTTTGTGGAGGAGCCACGACAGCGACACCTGTGCCGGGGTGGCGTCCTTCTCGTCGGCGATGGCCCGAATCTCGTCGAGGACCTCCCAGTTCTGCTCGGTGAAGCGCTGCCGCGTGTACTCGTCGGTGTCCGCCCGGGTTCCGCTCCCGGGGTCGTCGTCGCGGTGGTACTTCCCGGTCAGGAACCCACCCGCGAGCGGCGACCACGGGATGACCCCGACGCCCTCGCCCTCGCAGACCGGCAGGAGGTTCGCCTCCTCGTGGCGGTCGACCGCGTTGTACTCGGGTTGCATGCAGTCGAACCGGGTCCGGTCGGTCGCGTCGGCGGTGTACAGCGCCTTCGTGAACTGGTAGCTCGTCATCGTCGAGGCGCCGATGTACCGGACTTTGCCGGTCTCGACGAGGTAATCGAGGGCGTCCAGCGTCTCCTCGATCGGCGTCGAGTCGTCCCAGCGGTGAATCTGGTAGAGGTCGATGTAGTCCGTGCCCAGTCGCTCCAGGGACCCCTCGACCTGGTCGAGGATGTGCTTGCGCGAGAGGCCCTGCTTGTTCGGGCCGTCCCCCATGTCGCCGTACACCTTCGTGGCGACGACCAGTTCCTCCCGGTCGCGGTCCTCGATGGCCTTCCCGACGATCTCCTCGCTCTCGCCGGTCGAGTAGACGTTGGCCGTGTCGATGAAGTTGATGCCCATGTCCAGCGCGCGGTCGATGAGTTCGAGGCTCTTCGATTCGTCGTTTATCATCCACTCGTACTCGGACCCGAAGTTCATCGCCCCGAGGCAGAGTCGCGATACCTCGAGACCGGTGTCGCCGAGCGTCGTATACTCCATCTCGACCATGGCACCCGCTACATCCACCGGCCGAATAAGTGTGGGGCTGCCGGTGGTCGAATCCGGGTTCCGCCGCGGGTCGCGCCGCTCACACGCCGTCGGCGGTGGCCGGGCAGTCGTCGTCGCGATAGCCGGGGCTGCCGGCGCGTGTGGCGGAATGTGGCGAACAGACGGTCGGACGTGCCGCGGGGCGGGTGACCGTGCTCCCGCCGTGTTCGCCCCGCGGCCGCGGTCAGGGCATCACGAGACGCGCTGGTCCCGGCATCGCATTTGAACCCTGGGGGGGCGTCTCGACCCCACCCCGGCCGCAGACGCAACGATTTTAGTCACTCTCACAGAACATTCGGCAGCAATGGAGGAGCGTACCCGGGCGTACCTGCGGGGCCGGTTCGGCGATTACTACCGGCGGGCGGGGATATCGCCTCCGCCGGCCGCGGGGGCGCGCGAGTGGGGACACATCCCGTGGTCAGAGGGCGGGACCACGATGGTCCGCCACCAGTCGCTTCTGGACCTCGGGGACCTGGGGTCGTTCCTCGGTCGAGAGGCGCCGCGGCACGTCTACTTCTCCGCCGCGCGGTACCGGGACCCGGGCGCGGGGTCGATGGAGGCGAAAGGGTGGCAGGGGGCCGACCTGGTGTTCGACCTGGACGCCGACCACCTCCCGGGCGTCGACCCAGAGACGACGCCGTACGCCGAGATGCTCGCCGCGGGGAAAGACGCGCTCGAACGACTGCTGGACCTGCTGACCGACGACTTCGACTTCCGGGACACGGAGGTCGTCTTCTCGGGCGGCCGGGGGTACCACGTCCACGTCCGCGACGAGTCTGTCCGGCAACTCGACAGCGAGTCTCGCCGCGAAATCGTCGACTACGTCCGGGCCATCGACCTGGACGTCGAGGGACTCGTCAGCACGCGGGCCGCCGGGACGACGACCCAGCGAGTGCTCCGGACGGAGGGCGGGTGGGGGCGGCGGACCCACCGACGACTCCTCGCGTTCGCCGACGAACTTCGGAACCTGGAGGAGGAAGCCGCCGTCGAGCGTCTCAGAGAACTGGACGGCATCGGCGAGAAGCGGGCGGCGACCATCCTCGGCGCGATAGAGTCGAACCCGGAGGCGCTCGAAGCGGGGAACGTCGAGGCCGGCGGCCCGGGCGTCAGAACCCTGGTACGGGCCCTGGCGCGGGAGACGGCGGCCGACGAGTCCGCTCCCATCGACGAACCGGTCACGACCGACGTCCGGCGACTCATCCGCCTCCCGGGGAGCCTCCACGGCGGCACGGGACTGGTGGTCACCCCCATCGACGAGGCGGACCTCTCGTCGTTCGACCCGCTCTCGGACGCCGTTCCGGACCGGTTTCGCGGGCGGGACATCCGCGTCCGCGTGACCGAACCGGGGCCGGTCGAGTTCGAGGGCGACAGGTTTACACTGTCGGCGGGTGACCACACCGTTCAGGAGTGCGTCGGCGTCTTCCTGATGACGCGCGGTCGTGCGGAGAAGATAGCGGAGCCCTGAACCATGAATCTGGACGAACTGCGGTCTGTCCGTCGAACCGAACGCCAGAAGGACAGCCTGCAGCATCTCCGCGATTCCTTCTACGAAGACGCCGCGCAGTACATCGAATCGAAGAAGGCCGAGCGAAAGCAGGTCGCCGCGTCCGCCTCCGACCCGTTCTCCTCGCCGGAGGTGAGCCGTCTCACCGACGAAATCGAGACGGCGGAGGAGGTGGTCGAGGCGATATACGAGCGCCGCGTCGGGAAAGTCGTCAAACTGGCGAGTTTCGCCGCCGCGGACATGCCGACCGACAAAGACGGGCTGACCGCCGAGGAGCGGCGGTTGTTCGAGGACCTCGTGGCTCGCATCCAGGGCAACCGACAGCGCGTCCTGGACATGCTGGCCGGCGAGGGCGGGAGCGCCGACGCGGGAGCGTCGAGCGCCGACGTCGCCGACGCCGTCGCGGACTCCGCTCCCGGCGGTGAGAACGGCCCGGCCGCGGTGGACGACGCCGCCGGACCGACGGGCGACCCGGCGTCCCGCCCGAGCGAGGCCGGAGGTGCTGGACGGAACCCGGAGGAGACGCCCGACGACGCGGCCGACGAGGAGCGACCGGTGCCCCCGGAGGACGTGCTCTCGGACGCGATGGGCGGCGCCTCTCGTGACGACGGTCCGACCGAGTCGACCCGACCCGAGGCCGAGGCGGAGCGCCCCGACCAGGCAACGGCGGGCCGAGCCGCCGGACCGTCCGCCGGCGGTGCGACCGCGGAATCCGCGGAGGCGGGTGGTCGACGTGACGACGACGGTGCGTCGACCCGGACCGACCCGGCGGCCGGAGCGACCCCAGCGGAAACGGCTCGCGGCGACGGGACCCCCGGCGACTCTCGCCCGGACGGACGGTCCGACGGCGGTCTGGTCGAGGAGCGCGACACCGACCGCGTGACGCTCCGGATAACGGAGGAGGTGGGCGCCATCTTCGGCGTCGACGAACGCGAGTACGACCTGGCGCGCGAGGACGTGGTCACGCTCCCGGCGGCGAACGCGGAACCGTTACTCGAACGCGACGCCGCGGAGCGACTGGAGTAATCGCGGAGTGGACCCCCCGCTGACGGGCGCTCCGCGAACGTCCGGGCATCACACCGCCTTTCCGGTGAAACGAGCGACCGCCGGGAGCGGGCCGACTGACTGACGACTTGCGCGGCCGTTGCAGACGGACAGGACGGCGGGGACGGGTCAGGAGAACCGACAGAAGCGTGCAGCGCGCGAGAACGAACGAGAACGGACCTGCCTTACTGGAAGGTCCTGCCGACGTCGGTTTCGCCGTCCCGTTCGACGTCGCTCTTCTTGAAGCGCTCTTCTATCTCCTGGTAGCGCTCGCGGGCCTCCTCGGTCACGCTCGGCGGTACCTCGTCCAGCGCGGCCTCGAAGTGGTCCATGGTGATGCGGACGTTCCCGACGCTGTCGGCCACCTCTTCTTTCCTGACGCTGTTGATGAACTCCCGGCTGGCGGCCATCGAGGCCTCCCGGCAGACCGCTTCGACGTCGGCGCCGACGTACCCGTCGGTCTTCCGAGCCAGGCGGTCCAGGTCGACGTCGTCGGCCAGGGGTTTGTTGCGCGTGTGGACCTCGAAGATGGCCTTCCGGGCCTCCTCGTCGGGGACCGGGACGTGGACGTGCCGGTCGAGCCGGCCGGGACGGAGGAGCGCCGAGTCGATGAGGTCCGGCCGGTTCGAGGTGGCGATGACGACCACGTCTTCGAGTTCCTCCAGGCCGTCGAGTTCCGTCAGGAGCTGCGAGACCACGCGCTCGGAGACGCCCGAATCGCCGGAGTTGCGCCCGCGCTCGGTGGCGATGGAGTCTATCTCGTCGAAGAACACCACCGTCGGGGCGTTCGAGCGGGCCTTCTCGAACACCTCGCGGACGCCCTTCTCGGACTCGCCGACCCACTTCGAGAGGAGTTCGGGGCCCTTGATGGAGATGAAGTTGCTGTCGGCCTGGTTGGCGACGGCCTTCGCCAGGAGGGTCTTCCCCGTGCCCGGCGGGCCGTAGAGCAGTACGCCCTTGGCGGACTCCATGTCCATGGCCCTGAACACCTCGGGGTACTCCAGGGGCCACTGGATGGTCTCGCGGAGGCGTTCTTTGGTGTCCTCCAGGCCGCCGACGTCCTCCCAGGAGACGTCAGGGACTTCGACGAAGACTTCGCGGAGCGCCGAGGGTTCGATGCCCTTCAGCGCCTCGCGGAAGTCGTTCTCGGTGACCTCCAGCCGTTCGAGCACCTCGGCGTCTATCTCCTCGGACTCCAGGTCGAGTTCCGGACGGATGCGCCGGAGGGCCGTCATGGCTGCCTCCTTGGCGAGCGTCTCCAGGTCGGCGCCGACGAACCCGTGAGTGTTGTCGGCGTAGGCGTCGAGTTCGACGCTCTCGTGGAGGGGCATGTTCCGCGTGTGGACCTGGAGAATCTCCTTGCGCCCGTCCCGGTCGGGGACGCCGATTTCGATTTCGCGGTCGAATCGCCCGCCGCGGCGGAGCGCCGGGTCGATGGCGTCGACGCGGTTGGTCGCCCCGATGACGACGACCTGTCCGCGGGACTCCAGGCCGTCCATCAGCGAGAGCAACTGGGCGACGACCCGGCGTTCGACGTCGCCGCCGGCCTCGCCGCGCTTGGGCGCGATGGAGTCGAGTTCGTCGACGAAGACGATGGCCGGAGCGTTCTCCTCGGCCTCCTCGAACACCTCGCGGAGTTGCTCCTCGGACTCGCCGTAGTACTTCGACATTATCTCCGGCCCGGAGATGGTGTGGAAGTGGGCGTCTATCTCGTTGGCGACGGCCTTGGCGATGAGCGTCTTGCCCGTACCCGGCGGGCCGTGCAGGAGCACGCCCTTCGGCGGCTCGATGCCGAGGCGCTTGAACAGTTCGGGGTGGCGCATCGGCAGTTCGATCATCTCCCGGACCTGTTCAAGTTCGCGGTCCAGGCCGCCGATGTCCTCGTAGGTCACGGAGGGCGAGTCCCCGCCGGAGTCCGCGGTGTCTCGAATCTGCTCGGCGGGCTTCTGGCTGACCTGAATCTCCGTCGAGTCGGTGACGACGACGGTGCCGGAGGGCTGGGTGGTGGCGATTTTGATGGGGACCGTCTGGTTGCCGCTGGTCATGAACCCGAATCCGAGGGGCAACTGGACCGACTGCCCCGACGTCACGGGCTGGCCGGAGAGCTTGTCCCGGACGTACGGGCCGATGTTACCCCCGATGCGGAGATTCTGGGGGAGGGCGATAGTGATGCGACTCGCCGGCTTGACCTCGACCTTCTCGACTTCCACCCGGTCGTCGATGCCGACGTTCGCCTGCTGGCGGAGTCGGCCGTCGATGCGGATGATGCCGGTACCCTGGTCCTCGGGGTAGCCGGGCCAGACGCGGGCGATTGCCGTTCCCTCGCGTCCCTCGACCCGGATGAAGTCGCCGCTCTCCAGGCCGAGTTCGGCGGCGGCCTCCCGGTCTACGGCCGCGAGTCCGCGGCCGGCGTCCTTCTGTTTCAGAGGTTTGACGATGAGTTTCATTTTCCGACCGTGATAGTGAGTACACCGTTGTTCACTTCAACCTCTCCGTCGGGTCCGGGGAGGTCGAACTCCCGTTCCCGGACGTCCGACCCCGCCTCGACGACGACGATGGCCGTCTCGCCGACGATGTCGACGTCGACGGACTCGTCGCTCACCCCGAGGTCCGCGGCGACGACCCACGCGTCGTCGTACTCGTAGCGCCGAAGAAACGACTCGTCCTCACCGGCGTATTGTTGTGTTCTCATTGTAAATCCTAACCCCAAGTTAGGCATTTAAGTATATAAATCTTCCGTCGTAGAATCGGCAGACGGCGACGGGGTACACCGCGCAGAGTAGAATTGCGGTTCCGCCCGGTGAATTGTGCCACGCGTGGAATCCATCGCCACGTCAGAACGCACCCGACGATGGCGACGAGAGCGACGCAGTGGCGACCCGGTTCGGGCGCGACCCGTTCCCGGCTGTGACTGAGTCGTCCGCCGACGGCGAGCGTAACGGCTGCCGACGGCGGGCTTTATACTCGCGCGTGCGAAGTCCAATATTATGGAGGAACTGACACACCACGGCCGAACCACCGCCTACCGTCACTCGACGCGCGGGTCCGGGCCGACGCTCCTCTGTGTCCACGGTAGCGGCGGGTCGAGCGGCGTCTGGAAGGCCCAGCACCGCCTGGACGTTCCCGTGGCCGCCCTCGACCTGAGCGGGCACGGCGAGAGCGACGACGTGAACGCAGACGCCGGCTTCGAGTCGCTATCCGCGTACGTCGACGACGTGGTCGCGGTGGCCGAGGCGACCTCGGCCCGGATTCTCGCCGGGAACTCGCTGGGCGGGGCGGTCGTACTGACGCTGGCACTGGAGCGCGACCTCGACCTCGACGGCCTGGTGCTCGCCGGCACGGGCGCCAGGCTTTCGGTCCTCGACGATCTGCTGGAGTGGCTCTCGGAGGACTTCGAGCAGGCGGTCGAGTTCCTCCACGGGACCGACCGCCTGTTCCACGACCCGGACGAGCGGTATCTGGAACTGTCGCGCGAGGCGATGCTGGACGCCGGCCAGGCGGTGACCTCCCGCGACTTCCTGACGTGTCACCAGTTCGACGTTCGGGACAGACTGGGCGAGATAGACGTCCCCGCCCTGGCGGTGGTCGGCGAGCACGACAAACTGACCCCGCCACGGTACCACGAGTACCTGTCCGAGGAACTGCCGCGCGGCGAACTCGCCGTGGTCGAGGACGCCGCCCACCTCGCCATGCTCGAGCGGCCCCGGGCGTTCAACGCCGCGGTCGAGACGTTCCTCGACCGTCTCTCCTGACCCCGCAGCGCCTCACGACGCGTGACGTGAGCCGCGGACGGCCGTCGTGGGACCGAATCCACCGTTTACAGACGCTGAAAATCCTGGAAATCCCTTTACCGGCGGAGGGTGACGGCTCAGTAACGGACGCGGAACGCGCCACCCATGGTACCCTCGATTCGCACCGACGAACGGGCCATCTCGCCGGTCGTCGGTACCGCCCTCGTCGTCGTCATCGTGGTCGTCCTCGCCGCGATGGTCGCCGGAATCCTGTTCGGCTTCGCCGACGCCCTCCACGCACCGCCGCCGCAGGTGAGCTTCGATACTTCCTACCACGCTGACGGCGCCGGAAACGGGGACAACGGCGCGTACGTCAACATCACCCACACCGCCGGCGAAACCGGCGACGGGGCGACGACGTACATCGTCGACGGCGACGGCAACGAGGTGGCGTGGGACGCGGTCTGGACGGGCGACCCGACGGTCGAGGCGGGGTCGTACGTCCACGTCGACGGCGCCGCGAGCGACAGCGCGCTGAACGCAATCTGCACCGGCGACGAGACCTACCGCGTGGTAGTGCGGTCGAACGGCGGGTCGTCGTGGGTCGTCCAGACCGTCGAGATTCCGTCGCCCCCGACGAAGACGGGCGACCAGTGTCCCTGAGTCGGGGACGCCCCCAGGAACGTTCGAGGCGACGAACCGCCACGCATTAGCGCCGCGGCGAGAACAGGGAGGTGTGCCACGCGTCGAACGAACCGACCCGGAGGGCGTCGATTACGGGTGGGTGATGCAGGTCACGTTCGTCCTGACCATCCTGCTCGGCGCGCCCGTCGTCGCCGGCCTGTCGACGGCGGTCGAACTCGCCACCTGGGAGGCGCGGGCGGGGTTCGCCATCCGGGTCGGCGCAGTCGTCTGGTTCCTCACGGCGGCGGGCGTCTTCCTCTACGCGCGTCGGCGGACCGGCCAGGCGGCGGACGACGCCTGATTCACGCCGGTGCGACCACCGACGGGTAACGCCTCGGTCGCCGGGAGCGACCGCGGTCTGACGGGGGCGTCCCGGAAACTCTTTGACCGGACCCGCAGACCACAGGGTATGATAGACGAGACTATCGAGGAAATCCGGGAGATGCGGACCCACTCGTCGTCCGTCGTGGCCGTCAAGGCCACGCGCGCTCTCGGAGATCTCCTCGACCGGGAGTTCGCCTCGGTTGAGGACTTCGAACGCGCCCTGGAACACAACGCGGGGGCGCTCCGCCGAGCGAATACGTCCCACGCGACGCTCCACAACGCGATGCGGGACGTCATCGACACCGTGGTCGGGCAGACCCAGACCGTCGAGGGGGCGAAGACGCTGCTGGAGTCCACCATCGACAGCGTGGCGATGGGCATCGAGTCCCGGAAGCGGGAGGCGGCGCGGAACGCCGCCGACGAGTTCGACGACGGCGACGTCGTCCTCACCCACGCCTACTCCTCGACGGTTCTCGAAGCGATAGAGCAGGCGCGGACCGACGGGACCGAACTGGTCATCTACGTGACCGAGGCGCGCCCCCGGTACCTCGGCCGGCGTACCGCCCGGGAACTGGCCAGACTGGAGGGCATCGAACTCCACCTCCTGGTGGACGGGGCGGCAGGGTACGTCCTCCCCGACGTCGACCGGGTAGTCATCGGCATGGACTGCGTCGTCGGCGAAACCTTCTACAACCGCATCGGGACGTTCCCGCTGGTCGCCGCCGCGACGCTCCTGGAGGTCCCGGTCACCGCCGTCGGGTCCGGCGCGAAAATCATCGACCAGGGGTTCCGGTTCGAGAACGAGATTCGAAGCGCGTCCGAGGTTATGCTCGAACCCGTCGACGACATCTTCATCGAGAACCCGTCGTACGACGCGACGCCGGTGAACCTGCTCGACCAGATAATCACCGACGACGGCGTGTTGCAGTTCTGACCCGGGGCCGCAGTAGACGGTGTTCGGCGTCGGCGAGTACCGCCGGGCGACGACGCCGCTCTGACGGGTCGAACCGGCAACCGACCGCGGAATCGACCGGTCAGACGGACACCCACGCGCCCTCGTCGTCCGACCGTTCGACGGCGTCGAGCAGTTGCTGGACCCGGAAGGCGTCCTCGAACGACGGAGCGAACTCGGTCCCGTCTGCGACGGCCGAGAGGAACTCGTAGTTCTCGTGGACGAACGTGTGTTCCCACCCGAGGACGTGTCCGGGCGGCCACCAGTGGTCGACGTACGGGTCCGTCTCGTCGGTCACGAGCACCGTCTCGTACCCCCGGTCGCTCCCGCGGAGCACGTCGAGTTCGTTCAGCCGTTCGAGAGAGAACCGCAGACTCCCCCCGGTGCCGTGGACCTCGATAGTGTGGTCGTTCTTGTGCCCGGTCGCCGCGCGCGACGCCTCGAACGACCCGACGGCGCCGTTCTCGAAGGCGACCTGGGCGGTGTAGGCGTCGTCGACGGTCACCGGCCGCGTCTCGTCGCCGCCCTCGACCGGTCGCTCCTCGACGAAGGTCTGGAGGTGTCCGGAGAGGCGGGTCATCTCGCCGGCGACGTCGCCGACGAGGAATCGCGCCAGGTCGAACGTGTGCGCCCCGAGGTCACCCAGCGCACCGCTCCCGGCCAGGTCCTCGCTGTTGCGCCACGACCAGGGCGCCTGGGGGTCGACAAGCCAGTCCTGCAGGTAGCGGCCCCTGACGTGGCGAACCGTTCCCAGTTCGCCGTCCTCGATGAGTCGCTTCGCGTACTGTATGGCCGGGACGAACCGGTAGTTGAACGCACACCCCGCCAGGGCGTCGCTCGCCCGGGCCGCGTCGCGCATGCGTTCGGCCGCGGACAGCGTCGGCGCGAGGGGTTTCTCGCAGAGGACGGGGGTTCCGTCCTCCAGCGCAGCGATACATGGGTCCGGATGGACGTGGTTCGGACCGAGGTTGTAGAACACGTCCACCTCGTCGACGACGTCCCGCCAGTCGGTGGCCGTCTCCGCGAACCCCAGTCGCTCCGCCGCCGTCGACAGGGCGTCCTCGTCGCGCCCGACGAGCGTCTGCCGGACCACGTCAGGGGCGTCCGGGAAGAACATCGGGAGTCGCGCCAGCGCGTTCGCGTGCGCCCGCCCCATGAACCGGTAGCCGAGGAGTCCCACGCGAAGCGCCGTCATTCCGCCCAGAACGCCTCCCCGGGCTGCGTCTCGAAGACGGCCCGCTGGAGCAGTTCCACGGCCTTCTCCAGTCCCTCCATCGAGGAGGTCAGCGCGTCCTCGTGTTCGATAGAGAGGGCGCCGTCGTAGCCGACCATCCGGAGGGTGCTGACCACGTCCTTCCAGTGGTCCTCGCCGTGGCCGTATCCGACGGTGCGGAACAGCCAGGACCGGTCGGCAGTGTCGGCGTAGTCGGTGGTGTCGAGGACGCCCTTCACCCGGGCCTCGTGGTCGTACACCCGGGTGTCCTTGGCGTGGACGTGGTGGATGGCGTCCTCCTCGCCCAGCACCCGGATGGCCTCGAGGACGTCGATTCCCTGCCAGTAGAGGTGCGAGGGGTCGAAGTTCGCGCCGACCCGGTCGTTGGTCGCGTCGCGCAGGCGGAGCAGCCCCGTCGGTTCGTACACCAGCATGTTCGGGTGCATCTCGATGGCGACGTCGACGCCGTGGTCTGCGGCGTGCGCAGCCAACTCCGACCAGACGTCGCGGGCGCGGTCCCACTGGTACTCCAGGGCCTCCGCGTGTTCGGTCGGCCAGGGGGCGGTAATCCAGTTGGGAACCTCGTCGTTCGGGCCGCCGGCGGGCAGTCCCGAGAAGCACGTGACCGCGTCCACGTCGAGCTGGGACGCGAGCCGTATCGCCTCGCGGAGTTCCTCGCGCGCCGTCGACGCCCGGTCCTCGTCGGGGTGCAGCGGGTTGTTGTGCGTCGCCAGTGCGCTCACGGACATGTCGTGGTCGTCGAGGTGCCCGCGGACCTCCGCCTGGGCCGCGTCGTCGTCGAGCAGTCGCCGCCGGTCCACGTGGTCCGCTCCCGGGAACCCGCCGACTCCGAGTTCGACGCTCCCGACGCCCATCTCCGAGAGCGTCGACAGCGCCGACGGGAGCGACTGGTCGCCGAGCGGGACGGTGAGTACGCCTACCTCCATGCGTGGCGAACTCTCACGCCCACCACATAACTTCTCGGAGGGACCTTCGCCGGGGCGTCCGGCGGGCAGTCCGCCGCGGCTGCGAGTCAGCGGCGCAGGAGTTCGGACAGTTTGTCGCGGAGGCGGCCGTCCTCGCCGAGTTTCAGGTAGTAGGCGTCTCCGCCGTCCTCGTAGTAGTTGTCGATGCGGCGAGAAATCTGGAACCCGATGCGCTCGTAGAACTCGAGCGCCCGCGAGTTCGTCGTCCGGGCGTGGCAGGTGACCGTCCGGTGGTCCCGGGCCACCTCCGCGACGAGTCTGCGGCCGTACCCCTCGCTCCGGACCTCCGGCGCGACCGCGAGAAACAGGATGTACCCGTCGCGTCGGGCCGAGATGAACCCGACCAGCTGCTGGTCGACGAACAGGAGGTGCGTCCGGGACCGGCGATACGCGTCCATGAAAAAGCCCCGTCGCTGCTTCAGAACCCCTTCCTCCGTCCGGATGCGCTCTTTCAGCTCCCACGCCTGCTCCGCGTGGGTTGCGTCCCCGGGTTCGTCGACGCGCGTTTCCACTTCCACGCTCACTACCATGACATTGCAGAGACGGTGATATAAACCTCACCGTCGCCGCGTCTCCCGGTATCGGACCGCTCGACCGGTCTACGGGTTCAGCGACGCGTTCGGCGACCGTCGGAATCGGCCCCGGGGTCGCGGACCGAACCGGGGGCGCGTGACAACCTTCATATACGCGAGAGGTGGTATCGCCACCGAAGCGATGAGTTTCACGCTCCGCGACCACACCGCCGACGTCGCCGTCGAGGCGAGGGGACCGGACCTCTCGGCGGTCTTCGGTGCCGTCGCCGACGGCCTCGCGGCGGCCATGTGCGACGACGTCCCGCCGACGGGCGGCGAGCGGTTCACCGTGACCGTGAGCGCAGAGAGCCGCGAGGCGCTCCTGTTCGACTACCTGGACGAACTCATCTACGAACGAGACGTCAGGGAGGTCCTGCCAGTCGACAACGACGCGGCCGTCTCGGAGACGCCGGACGCGGCAGGGTCCGCCCCGGAGACCCCGACCGGCGGGGAGTCCACTCCGGAGACGGCTACCGGGGACGCGGGAGACGCCTGGGCCGTCGAGGCGACGGCGCGGGGGGTCCCCCTCGCCGACGTGGACGCCCGCGAGGTCAAGGCCGTCACCTACTCCGAGATGCGCCTCGAACCGGTGGGAGACGGGTGGGAAGCCTACGTCGTGTTCGACGTCTGAGGCGACGGCGGACCGAAACGCTCGCTCTGCGTGAAACAATCGTTCCAGACCTTCGTACAGCGGAATTCGACGTGAGAGTATCCGAGACCCTTACGCCGGGTCGGCCGTAACTCCCGACATGGTTCATCCCGGTCGTGTCACGAGTATCACTCTCGTTACGGTCGGCGCGCTGGTCGCGGCTGCCGGACGCGCGAGCGCGCACGTCGAGTACGTGACTCCGGGCGGCAACCCCGTCGCAGTCGCCGAGTTCCTCGTCAGAGCGCTGACCGACCCGACGACGCTACTGCTCCTGAGTGCCGGCGCGCTCGGAATCGGCCTCTCGATGGTCGCCTACCTGCGAGTGCGTCCCGCCCAGCGAGACGTTGCCGTTCTGCGTGCGGCAATGGCCGACTATCGCCCGTACCTGCCGTGGCTGCTGCGGTTGAGTCTCGGACTCCCGCTCGTCGGGGCGGGCTTCTCGGGGTACTTCTTCAGCCCGGTCTTCGAACCCGCGTCGCCCGTGTTCGTCCGCCTGTTCGGCATCACTGTCGGGTTCCTGTTGCTGTTCGGCCTCGCCACCCGCCTGGTCGCCGCGGTGGGTCTCGGGGGCTACCTGGTCGGATTCGTGCTGAATCCCGGCCTGTTCCTGGCCGTCGAGTACGTCCCCGGGTTCCTCGCAATCATCCTCGTTGGCGGCGGCAAGCCGAGCGCCGACCACGTCATCGCGTCGCTCGCGGCCGACGAGCGGACGCTGTACTCCCGAATCGACCCGTTCTACCGACGACTGGCAGTTCCGCTCGCCGACAGCCTGTCGGCGTTCCAGCGGTTCGTCCCGGTGGTCCTGCGCGTCGGCCTGGGCGTCGCCTTCGTCTACCTCGGCGTCTCGCAGAAACTGATGCGGCCCGGCGACGCCCTCGCGGTGGTCGCCAAGTACAACCTCACCGCCGTCGTCCCGGTCTCGCCCGACCTGTGGGTGGTCGGCGCGGGACTGACCGAGGCGGCCGTCGGAGTCGCCCTCGTTCTCGGCCTGTTCACCCGGGCGTTCGGCGGCGTCGCCATCCTGCTGTTCACGACGACGCTGTTCGGCCTGCCGGACGACCCGGTGCTGGCGCACATCTCGCTGTTCGGCCTCGTCTCGGCGCTCCTCGTGACCGGCGCGGGACCGTTCTCCCTGGACGCCCGTCTCCACCAGACGACCCGAACCCCGGAGGAGTCGGCCGGCGTGGCGGCCGATTGACACCGTCGCCAGTCGCCACGCGGCAAGAGGGGACGTGACGTACTCCCCGGCGCGCAACAGTTCGTCGGGTGCGACAGGTTCCGACGCCGGGACGTGAAAACCCTATTGGCGACGGCCGCCGATGCTACGAGTATGACCACGACGCGCGAGTTCGACGGCGTTCGCCTCGAACAGGTCCGCGAGTACGTCTGGGAGATTCCCCGGGAGGGCGACATGCGGGTCCCGGCCCGCGTCCTCGCCAGCGAGGAGTTGCTCGAACAGATCGGCGACGACCTGACGCTCACGCAACTCAGGAACTCGACCCAGCTACCGGGCATCACGTCCCACGCCATCTGCATGCCCGACGGCCACCAGGGGTACGGATTCCCGGTCGGCGGCGTCGGGGCGACGGACACCGAAGACGGCTGTATCTCGCCGGGCGCTGTCGGCTACGACATCAACTGCGGCGTGCGGATGATGCGCACCAACCTGACCTACGAGGACCTGCAGGGTCACGAGGAGGAACTGGTCGACGCGCTGTTCGCCAACATCCCCTCCGGCCTCGGTGGCGGCGGCGTCGTCGAAACCGACCGTGAAACCCTGGACGACGTCCTCGCCCGTGGGATGGGGTGGGCGCTCGACGAGGGGTGGGCGGTCGAGGAGGACCTGGCCCACTGCGAGGACGAGGGGTTCCGCGCCGAGGCCGACCCCTCGGCCGTCTCGAAGAAGGCGCGGGACCGCGGGAAGAACCAGCTCGGCAGCCTCGGCTCCGGGAACCACTTCCTGGAGGTCCAGCGGGTGACCGACGTCTACCGGCAGGACGTCGCCGACGCGTTCGGCCTGGAGGAAGACCAGATAGTCGTCCTCATCCACTGTGGCAGTCGCGGGCTGGGCCACCAGACCTGCACCGACTACCTCCGGCGCATCGAGAAGGAACACGCCGACCTGCTCGAGTCGCTCCCGGACAAGGAACTCGCCGCTGCGCCCGCCGGGTCGGACCTCGCCGAGGAGTACTACGCGGCGATGAACGCGGCCATCAACTTCGCGTGGGTGAACCGACAGCTCATCATGCACCGCACGCGGCAGGTGTTCGAGCGCGTGTTCGGCCGCGACTGGCGCGAGATGGACATGCACCTGCTGTACGACGTCGCGCACAACATCGCCAAGAAGGAGGTCCACGAGGTCGGAATCGACGAGGAGGGACGGGCGGTGGCCGCCGACCGGGCCACAGACACCGAACAGCGCGAACTCTTCGTCCACCGGAAGGGCGCGACCCGGGCGTTCCCGGCCGGCAGACCGGAGGTCCCCGAGGCCTACCGCGACGTGGGACAGCCCATCATCATCCCCGGGAGCATGGGGGCCGGGAGCTACGTCCTCAGGGGCGGCGAGGAGTCGATGCGCCTGACCTTCGGGTCGACGGCCCACGGCGCGGGGAGAGTGATGAGCCGGACGCAGGCGAAAAAGGAGTACTGGGGCGAGACCGTCCAGAGCGAACTGAAGACGAAACAGCAGATATACGTCAAGGCACAGAGCGGCGCCACCATCGCCGAGGAGGCCCCCGGCGTCTACAAGAGCGTCGACGAGGTGGTCCGCGTTTCGGACGCCCTCGGCATCGGCGACAAGGTGGCGCGGACGTTCCCGGTCTGCAACATCAAAGGGTGAACGCGCCGGTCATCGAGCGCCGCCACTCCGCCCGGACCCGGCAGCGTCCGCGGGGAGGGGCCGTCACCGGCCGATGCGGACGTACTCGCTCTCGGGGACCGGTTCGACCTCCCGTCCGTCCTCGAAGCGGACGTACGAGAGGTAGAATCGCTCGCCACACCCCGTCTCCCCCTCACGGAGCGTCCCGTCCTCGCCGCAGGTGAAGACCACGCCGTCGGACGACTCGACGTCTTCGTCCGGGGTGACGTACTCCCACCCGACCAGGGGGTAGGGCGTGACGCTCTTGTCGGCGAGGTAGCCCACGCGTTCGAGTTCGACGTAGGCGCCGCAGTGGGGGCAGTAGTAGGTGACCGGATAGCTCATCGGAGGCTAGTAGAGGCGGGCGAACTTAACCGCCGCGTCCGGCGGTCGGTCGTCGGTCGCCGGTCGTCGGTCGCCGGGCAACCTCAGTGGTCCGACGGGCCGCCCTCGACGTACCGGAAGGCGACCCCCGCCCGGTCCGCGGTCAGTTCGTCGCGCGGAGAGTCGCCCACGAACACGGCGTCGGCCGGTCCGACGCCGAGTCGGTCGAGCGTCGCCAGGAGCGGTTCCGGGTCCGGTTTGCGGGTCGAAACCGTGTCGCGGCCGACGACGGCGTCGACGTACTGCGACAGGTCGTGGGTGTCCAGCGCGATTCGACAGGCGTCCTCGCAGTTGAGCGAGCAGACGCCGGCCGGGCCGCCGAACCCGGAGACTGCGTCGGCGAGGGGCAGGCGGTCCGAGACGCGCGCGCCGTCCCGTTCGTGTTCGGAGATGACCGCCTCCACCTCCTCCCGGAGGCCGTACTCCTCGGCGATGTCTATCATGCCCCAGAGGTCGATTCCGTGGACCGTCGCGTCCGCGTCCGCGAACACTCCTGCGGCCTCGCGGGCGACGTCGTCCCAGTCGACCAGCAGGCGCACCAGCGTGCCGTCGAGGTCGTAGACGACGGCGTCGAAGGCGTCGAGTTCCTCGTTCACGACAGGTCGTACGTGGATGACTGTCAAGGCCCCTTCGGTCCGCGGTGGCCGGTCAGCCATCGGTCCGCGTCCCTCACCGGAGCGGGCTGTCGGTTCGTCCCCCGCCCGTGAGCCGTGGGACCACGGACCGACGCCGACCGAACGCCGAACCCTTTTGACGCACGACAACCTTAGCCTTATCATGACGAGTACAGGTAACGGACCGCCGAATCGGCGGTCGTTGGCCCTCAGCGTCCGGGTACCGCCGTTGCGGGACGACGCCCGTCGTCGACGACGCCGGCGACGAGTCGTCGGGCGAGACCGGCCGTCAGGACGGCGGTCGGACCCGGCTGTCGCCGACGCCGAGAGGAGGTCGGGTTCCCATGCTTGACCGCATCCGCGAGGACGTCTCGGTCGTGCTGGACCGCGACCCCGCCGCGCGGACCGTCCTGGAGGTGCTCTGTTGCTACCCGGGCCTCCACGCGCTCTGGCTTCACCGGGTGGCACACGCCCTGTGGGAGATGCGGTTTCGGCTCGCGGGGCGAATCGTCTCGCACGTCTCTCGGTTCCTGACCGGCGTCGAAATCCACCCCGGCGCGGACATCGGTCGCCGGGTGGTCATCGACCACGGGTCCGGCGTGGTCATCGGGGAGACGGCGTCGATCGGCGACGGCGTCCACATGTACCACGGCGTGACGCTCGGCGGGAACAACCCGGAACCCGTCAAGCGCCACCCGACGGTCGAAGAGGGCGTCGTGCTGGGCGCCCACGCCACGCTCATCGGGGACATCACCGTCGGCGAGAACGCGAAAGTCGGCGCCGGCGCGGTCGTAGTCAAGGACGTCCCGGCGGGGGCGACCATGGTCGGGAATCCCGCCCGACGCGTCGACCCCGGCGACGAGCCGTCGGGAACCGAAGGGGCACAGAGCGACGACGGCGCCGGTGCGGGTCGGCCCGCGAGCGACCACGAGCAGACTCCGCCTCACTCCGCCGGGACGGCGCGCCAGGACGGGCGGCCGGAGTCCGCGGACGGGGAGACGCCGGCCACGGCCGAGGAGCCAGTTGGGCCGCCCGAAGCTGACGACCCCGTCGGACCACCCGAGGCCGACGAGAGCAGAGAGGAGGACTCGGCGCCCAGTGGCGCGACTGGCGTCACCGGGCGAACGGACGATTCGCGCGGCGAGTATCCCGGTCGGCCGACCACCGACGGCGGCGACGAGAGTCCCCGGAGCGGGGACGGCGACGCCTGAGAGCGGGACGCTCGCACGTCCGCCGCGTCGGGGACGCTTTTCCCGTCGAGAACGCCGCTCGCGCCGAAGACGCCTCTCGCGACGAGTACGCCGCTCGCGTGGACGACATCCGAGAACCGAGAGCGACGCCGTCGGCGCCCGCGAATCCGAATTCGGGGACCACCGGCGGCTACCCGAGGAGTTCCCGGGCGATAATCTTCTTCTGAATCTCGGAGGTTCCCTCGTAGATGGTCGTAATCTTCGCGTCGCGGTAGAACCGCTCGACGTCGTAGGCCCGCGTGTACCCGTATCCGCCGTGAATCTGGACGGCGCGGTTGGTCACGTCCACCGCCGCCTCGCTGGCGAAGTACTTGGCCATCGACGCCGCCAACCGGGGGTCGGCGCCGGCGTCGTCTTGCCTGGCCGCCTCGCGGACGAGCAGTCGCGACGCGTGTATCTTCGTCGCCATGTCCGAGAACTCGTGGCGTATCGACTGAATCTCCGCGATGGGGTCGCCGAACTGCTCTCGTTCGAGGGCGTACTGGCGGGCCTCGTCGAAGGCCGCCTGGGCGAGACCGACGGCCTGCGAGGCGATGCCGATGCGCCCGCCGGTCAGAATCGAGAGCGCCGCGGAGAGCCCGCGCCCCTCCTCAGTCAGGCGATTCTCGGCCGGTATCCGGGCGCCGTCGAACTGGAGCGCCGTCGTGTCGCTGGCCCGGAGGCCCAGTTTGTGTTCCTTCCGGCCGACGGACACCCCGTCTGTGTCTATCGGGACGAGAAACTGCGTCACCGACCCGCTGTCCTCGGGGTCCGTCTTGGCGAAGAGGACGCAGACGCCGCCTCGCTGGCCGTTCGTAATCCACTGTTTCTTCCCGTCGACGACGTACTCGTCCCCTTCGCGGCGGGCGACGGTCTCCATCTCCGCGGGGTTCGACCCGGCGCCGGGTTCCGAGAGCGCGAACATCCCGACCGGACGTCCGGAAGCCATCTCCGGGAGCCACCGCTCTTTCTGTTCCTCGCTCCCGAAGGTGGCGATGCAGGACGTGGCCAGAGAGTGAACCGAGAGCGCCGTCGCCACGGCTAACTGCCCGTAGGCCACCTCCTCGTTGACGACGCTGTAGGTAGTCCGGTCGGCGCCCACGCCGCCGTACTCCTCCGGTACTGTCAGCCCAGTCAGGTCGATGCTCGCCAGGCCGTCCCAGACGTCCTCCGGGAACTCCTCGCGTTCGTCCGCCTCGCGGGCGCCGGGTCGAACCTCCTCCCGGGCGAACTCGCGGACGACGTCCCGTATCGCTCGCTGCTCGTCGGTCAGCGGGGGGCCCAGGTCTGCCAGCGTCATACCCCCGGTGCGAGGCGGCGGAAAATAAGGCCACCGGCGGCCGCGGAGTCGGTCCGGGCGGACGACAGACCGGCCTGCGTGCGAACAGTGCCCAGACGTTGGTGATGTAGTTGATTTTCCGATAATTCGCCCAAACACTATTAAGTTGATTCGCTGTAAGTTTAGGTAATGAGAACAGTTCTTGTCGTCGCAGTAATCGCGGTCCTGCTCGGGTCGGTCGCGCCGGTGCCAGTCGCGGCACAGGAGGACGTCGTCACCCTGACGGTCTCCGTCCAGGCGCCGAACGGGTCGGGGGTCTCCAACGCCGAACTCAACGCGTCGTGGGACGGCGGGTCGACCACCGAGACCACCGCGGGCAACGGCATGGCGTTCATCGACGTTCCCGAGGGGGCGGACGTCTCCATCGAGGTCACGTCCGACAGGTACGTCCGAAACGAACCGTTCACCGTGACCGACGCCAGCGAACAGGACGTCACGATAGACGTCTACCGGAAGGCGACGGTCGAGGTTTCGGTGAGCGACCAGTCCGGACCGCTGGCTGACGCGCAGGTCATCGTGCGCCAGCGGGGCGACGTCGTCACGGTGGGGCGGACCGCCTCCGACGGCGTGTTCGAGACGGAGGCCATCGAGGCGGGGGACTACGGCGTCACGGTGCGCAAGCGGGGGTACTACCGGAACACGACCGACCTGGAAGTCACGGGAACGACGACGACGTCGCTCCAGGTCCGCCGGGGGTCCGTGACACTGCAGTTCAACGTCACCGACCCGCACTTCGCCCCGCCTGAACCGGTCGGCGACGTGACACTCAATCTCGACTCGGTCGGCCAGTTCCAGACGCTGGCGAGCGGCGAACAGGACGTTCGCGTGCCGGTGAACGCCGAACTCGACCTCGCCGCGTCGAAGGAGGGGTACGAGACCACGAACGAGACCATCACGGTCGAGGAGGAGTCCCGCACGGTCAACGTCTCCATCAGTCGGACCCCGTCGCTGAACCTGACGCCGGTCTCGAACAGAATCGTCGCCGGTGAAGTCGTCGTCGTCACCGTCGAGAACGAGTACGAGGAACCCGTCCAGGGGGCGACGGTGTTGCTCGACGGGAACTCCGTGGCCGAGACGGACAGTGACGGGGAGGCGCAGGTGCGCATCGAATCGGTCGGGGACCACACGCTCCGAGCGCGCGCCGGCGGCGTCAGTTCGACCCCGTCGAACGTCACCGCCCTGGAGGGCAACGGCCAGTCCGACACCGCGACCGGCACCGACACCACCACGGCAACGGAGACGACCGACGGGTCCGTCCCCGGGTTCACCGTGACCACGGCGGTGCTGGCAGTTCTCGCGGCGCTGGTCCTGTTCTGGCGGCGCGACTGAGCGCGGCCGGGGCGTTTTCGCCGGCAGTGTCCTCGGACCCGGGAGCGCCCGCACCCCGCAACTCGGAGCGTGACCGAGCAGACGCAGACGAATCGACCCGACAGAACGAGATTGGGTGCCAGCCTCCGGTGCGGCGCTAGTCGGTGAGGAACGACACCACGTCGTCGGGGTCGGCCGAGAGACCGCCTCCCTGGGCGAACGTGGGGCCGCCGCCTCCGCCGCCGCCGAACTCTCCGGTGACTCGCCCGACGACGTCACCGGCGTCGACGTCGCCGGTGCTGGCGACCACGACGTACGGGGCGTCGTCGTCGCCCACGACGACCAGCACGTCGCCCGCGTCGCCGACGAGGTCCTTCGCGCGCTCGCCGACCTCGTTCGGGCCGAACCCGGACAGCGTCCCGACCCGCCAGGCGACGCCGTCGCGTTCCACTTCGGGCAGGTCCGCCAGGCGCGCGGCCAGCACCTCGTCCTTCAGGTCGGCGAGTTCCGCGGAGAGCGACTCGCTCTCCTGCCGGAGGCGGCCCGCCTCGCCCGCGATGTCGGTCAGGCCCGTGCCCAGTTCCCGGGCGGTCGCCCTGGCGGCCCGGTGGACCGCCGCCGCGCGGTCGATGCCCGGCGGGCCGACGGCGAACTCGACCCGGGTGAGCCCCTCGCCCGGGTTCGACCGGTCGAGAATCTGGACCGGACCGATTTCCCGCGTGTTCGAGACGTGCGTGCCGCCGCAGGCCGCGACGTCCCAGTCGTCGATGGTCACGATGCGCACGGCGTCGGCGTCGGCCATCACCCCCTCCTCGGTCTTGGTGTTGAACGCCACGTCCTCGCGGGCGGTGGCCTCCTCCACCGGGAGTTCCTCCCAGGAGACCGCACGGGACTCCCAGACGGCGCGGTTGGTGAGGCGTTCGAGTTCGACGAGCGTCTCGTCGTCGATGTCGGTCGGCGTGGCGAAGTCGACGCGCACCTTCTCGGGGTCGATGTTGAACCCGCCGTACCCCAGGTCGTCGAGCAGGCGACGACCCGCGCCGTAGAGCGCGTGACTGGCGGTGTGCGCCCGCATACAGTAGGTCCGGAAGTCGTCGTCGACGACGCCCGTGACGGTCGTCCCCGCCTCGAAGTCGGGGACCGAGTCGAGTACGTGCACCACCTCGCCGGCGGGTTCCCGAACGTCACGCACCTCGTGGCCGCCGATGCGTCCCCTGTCCGCTGGCTGGCCGCCGCTGGCCGCGTAGAAGTACGTCCGGTCCAGGACGACGTCGCTCCCGTCGACGCGTCGCACTTCGGCCTCGAACTGCCGCACGTCCGGTTCGGCCGGGGCACGTGATTGCATGCACGGGGGTCAGACGGTCGGCGGGTAAAAAGCTACAGTCACCGGCGAGGCTGGTCACTCCTCGACGAGTTCGACCCCGAGGCGCTCTTCGAGCGCGCCGATGAGCGACCCGCCGACGCCTGCCCTGGCGGCCCGGCCCTGCTCAACCGCGGTGATGTCGGCCTCGGAGACGCCGAGTTCCGCTGCGAGTTCCGCTCGCTGGAGGCCCGCCTCCTGTCTGGCGTCCGAGACCCGGTCTGCGTAGCCCGTGACGAGATACGGCAGTCTGTCCTTCTCGTAGTTCGTTCCCTCGCGCTCCCACCGCGAGGAGTCGCCCCGCGTCTGGTCGTACATGCGAGCGGCGCGCTGGGCGGTCCGCTTCTTGCGGCTCGTCTCGCTCTCGCCCTGGTCGCGGTCTCGTTCCTGGTCGCGCTTTCGCTCTCGCTGGTGGCGGTTGCTCCCGTGGGGGGCACAGTCCGAGCAGACGAGGAGGTCCGCCCCGGCGACGTTGGCGCGCGTGAGCTTCGCGGTCTGCTTGCCGCAGAGTTCGCAACTGTCGCCGTCGTCTCCCCCGCCGCTCCGGTTGGTGGAGTACTTAGCCATAGTCGCCTTTCACCGGCCATCGGTTTCAACCTCGCGCCCGCAGGCCGCCACTCGTCCCGGGCCGCGGGGGGGGGTTAAGTGCGAAGACGGGACCAGACCCGCCGTGCCCTGACGAGTACCGCGGCGTGGGACGCGGGCCGCGAACGCGACCGGAACGGGTCGGTTCGCGTCCGGACGGAGACCGGCCGCTCTCCGACGACGGCACGCCACGCCGCCGCCCACCGGTTCGGGCCGGAATCACTGTGCCGTCAGTTCGCCCCCGCGGCCGACGGCGCAGATGCGAGCCTCAGGTCCGGAAGGACTCGCCGCACCCGCACTCGCTCTCCACGTTCGGGTTCTCCACGTAGAACCCGGCCGACTGGAGGCCGTCCTCGAAGTCGAGCGTGCTCCCGCCGACGTAGTTGAGACTGGCGGAGTCGATGAACACCCGCAGTCCGTGCTGTTCGGTTATCTGGTCGTCGTCGTCCGGTTCGTGGTCGAACCGCATCCCGTAGGAGAGGCCCGCACAGCCACCCTGCTGGACGAAGAGCCTGAGACCCGCCTCGTCGGTGTCCAGACCCTCGCCCTCGAGGAGGCGTATCGCCTGCGACGCGGCCTGCGGCGTCACCGTCACCGGCGGGTCTCCGTCCGCGTCCCCGTCCGTGGTACCAGTGCTCATACCCGTAGTATCCGTCCGGGACTGTTAACTGTGACGCCGAATGTGAACCGCATCTCGTTATCGTGACGTGTGGGTGCGGACCCCGTGGCGTGCGGACTCAGTCGTCGAGTCGCTGTCGGACGCTCGCGGCGTGGGCGTCGAGACCCTCGGCTTCCGCCAGCGTCGTGATGGTCTCCGAGAGGTCGGCGAGCGCATCGCGGTCCAGGCGCTGGACCGTCGAGGAGCGGAGGAACTCGTCGACCGAGAGCCCCCCGTAGCGCTTGGCCATCGCGTTCGTCGGGAGGACGTGGTTGGTGCCGGTGGCGTAGTCGCCGGCGGGGACCGGGGTGTACGGACCCAGGAACACGCTCCCCGCGCTGTCGATTCCGTCGAGCAACTGTTCGTCGTTCTCGGCGATGATGGCGAGGTGCTCCGCGGCGTACTCCTCGGCGAACAGGACCGCCTCAGACATCGACCGGGCGTAGAGGACCCCGCTGGCGTCGTGTGAGAGCGCGTCGCGGATGACCGACTCCCGGTCGCAGTCCGGGAGTTGCGACTCGACGGCGTCGACGACCGCTTCGGCCAGGTCCCTGTCGTCGGTCACCGCAACGACCGAGGCGTTCGGGTCGTGTTCGGCCTGCGCCAGCAGGTCGCCGGCGACGTGGCCGGGGTCGGCCGTCTCGTCGGCGAGCACCAGCACCTCGCTCGGTCCGGCGAGGAAGTCGATGTCGACGTCGCCGAGCACGTCGGCCTTCGCGGCGGTCACCCAGCGATTGCCCGGGCCGACGATTTTCTGCACCGCGTTGACGCTCTCGGTGCCGTACGCGAGGGCGGCGACGGCCTGTGCGCCCCCGACGCTGTAGACGACGTCGGCCCCCGCTTCGTGTATCGCCGCCAGGGTGAGAGGGTTCATCTCCTCGGCCGGCGGCGTGGCCACTGCGACGTGGTCGACGCCAGCGACACGTGCCGGGATGACGCCCATGAGCGCGCTCGAGGGGTACGCCGCGGTCCCGCCCGGTGCGTAGACGCCGACGCGCTCTAGCGGGCGGAACCGCCGTCCGAGTTCGCGGCCGTCGAAGTCGTCGCGCCAGTCGTCCGGAACCTGCCGTTCGTGAAACTCGCGGATGTTGGCCGCGGCGTCTCGAAGCGCCGCGAGCAAGTCGTCGTCGAGTTCCGCGTGCGCGCGTTCCGCGGCGTCCGTCACGTCGAAGTTACCGACCTCGACGTCGTCGAACCGCCGGCAGAACTCCCTGAGTGCTACGTCGCCCTCGTCGCGGACGCGGCCGACGATGTCCCGCACGTCGCCCCGAATCTCCTCCACCCCGGCGTCGCGTTCGAAAAAGCCGGCCCGAGCGTCCGGTCCCAGGTCGGCGATGTCGCGTACCTCCATGCCGCGGGATTCGGACGGCCGGCGAAAAACGGTTTCCATGCGTCGGGCGGTGGTCCGCCACAGCCCTGCACGTGGGCAAATGCGGCGACGAACGGTACCGACAAATCCGGCCGGTCGACTCGCGGGACGCCGAGAGTCGGCCGACGGGCGTCGGCGACTGCGTGGTTCGACCGGTACTGTCACCGTTCGAACAGCGGCAGGCGAATGCAGAGTCTATTTGACGACCGGGGGAGTGGCAGGACGTGAGACGACACACGGGAGGACGTCAGACGTGGGAACCGGGGACAACACATTCGAGGACAGTATCGCCCGCGCACTGCTCGGCGAATCGACCTACGAGCGACTCCGGGTCGAGCGACACAGCTACTTCACACAGCCGGCGCCGACGAAAATCTGGTGGTTGAGCGGCCTGCTGTTCGCCCTGGCGCTGACCGGACCAATCGCCGCGACGTACCCGGCGTCGGTAGCGGAGCTATTCGGGTCCCGGACGCCGGTGCTGACGTCGCCGAAGGTCGTCACCCTCGGCGTGTTCGCCGCCGCAATAGAAGTCGGGTGTGCGACGACGCTCACCGCGGTTGAGCTCCGGCGGCGACGGCTCGAACCGGACGTGAGCGTCTCGCAGGCCGAGACGATGCTCACCCTGGAGGACCTCGCCACCCTCGTCGGTCTCGTGACCGGCGGCGCGACGGTCCTCCTCACGGACGCGTTCTTTCTGCTGGGGTACGGGGGCGTCGCCGCCGTCGAAGGGTTCGTCGCGGCCGGCGGAAAGAACCCGTTCGCTCCGTCGGGACACGGCCTCAGCGTGGCCGTACTCGCGGCCGGGGCACTGCTCGCGGCCGTCGGGTTCGGACTCGGGGCGGCGGTCCTCGACCGCCGATACTGACGCGTCGTGGCGACGCTGTCGCACACCGACTGGCAAGACCCGGCAGAAGAAAGAGTTAGTCGATGTGGCCTTCGGCCCGGAGCTGGGCGGCGTCCTGTCCTGTGTATCGCCACTCGATGTCGGCCTTCTCGTCCTGCCATGACCAGGGCTGGATGAGGACGACGTCGTCCTGCTGAATCCAGTTCCGGTACTTCATCCGACCGGGGATGCGACCCATCCGCTCTTTCCCGTCGTCACACCGGAGTCGGACCCGCATGTTGCCGAGCATCTGCGTCACGACGGCGAACATCTCGTCGTCTTCGGGCATCCGAAGCGCCCGTCGCTGACTGTCTTCACTCATACGTGAGATACGTCATCGAGACGGATATACTGTTTGTTTCAGCAGAGAGCTGGAGGCATTCTTTGTCGCACGTCGCGGGGCGTCGGCCCCAGTTCCGGCGGCAGACGGCGGGTCCTCGTACGCTGTCAGTCTCCCCACAGTCGCACGGAGGGTCAGCGCTCCTCCGGATCGGCCTGTCTGTCGCCGTCACACGACGTCGGTTCCTCGGAGTCGGTCAGGTACAGCGTCACGTCGCGGGGGTCGGCGGCGACGGCGACGAGAATCTTCAGTCCGCGGTCGGTCCGCCCGAGCACGTCGGCGAACGCCACCCGTTCGCGAACCGTTCCGTCGGAGGCGCGGCGGACCCACGCCCCCGCTATCGAGAGGACGTCGCCCGTCAGTGAACGGACGTGAAGCGACTCGACCTCACCCACACCGTCGTCGGCCCGAAACTCCTCGACCTGCCGCATCTCCGACGCGGCGGCGACGAGGTGGTCCTCGACGCCGGACCGGGATTCGAACACCCGCACCGCGTCCGGGAAGACGGCCAGCAGCGGCACCTGATAGAACCGGGACGCCGTCGCAGGGTCGTCGCCGGTGTAGGCGTCGAGCCACGCCCTGACGAACGCCGCCGGCGTCTCGGGCGTCGAATCGGCGCTCATGGCCGCGGCGCCGGGTCGTGCGAGGGGGGCAGGTCGTCCGCGGGGAGACGAAACGCCACGCTGTACATCGCTCCGGCCGACTCCCGGCCGATGGTTTCCGCGAGGCGGTCAGCCCTCGCGGTCAGCGGCGCCCGGAGGGCTGCAGGGAGTTCAGACGCCGCCTCGCGCGTCGCCGCCGCGTGTGCCGCGAGGTGGCTCGCTGTCCAGGGGACCGGGTCCAGAAGCGTTCGGGTCCGGTCGTACGTCCACCCGCGTCCGACGAACAGGTCCCGGAGAACGCGCGACGGGTAGAATGTCAGCGCCGGCCGCCCGTACGCCAGTTCGGACGCCGCGTTCTCGACGGCGAAGAGGTCCCTGACGGCGGCGTCGGCGGGGAGCGGCCGGTAGTCGTCGACGACGAGGTGACATCCCGGCGCCGCCACGCGGGTCAGTTCCGCCGCCACCGCCGCGAGCGTCTCGGGAGGGAGGACGTTGAACAGCCCGTGGGCGGTGACGACGTCGACGGAATCGGCCGCCAGCGGCAGCGCTCGGACGTCAGCCTCCAGCAGGACGGTGCGACTCGACGCGTCGCGGTCAGTCCGGGTCGACGCGTCGCGGTCAGTCCGGGTCGATGCGTCGCGGTCAGTTCGAGTCGATGCGTCGCGGTCAGTTCGAGTCGACGCGTCGCGAGCGGTCCGGCCCTGGTCGCCGCGGACGACTCGGTCCCGGACCGTTCGTGCGTCGGCCCGTTCGTTCGTGACCGCGTAGACGCGTTTCGCCCCGGCCGCGAGGAGACCGGCGGTGGTGTTTCCCACGCCCGCGCCGGCTTCGAGACAGACCGCCCCCGAGACCGGCCGGTCTTCGAGGGCGGCCGTGACCGTCTGTGGAACGTCCATCGGGCGAGGGTCCCGCGCCGTCAGTGGTGGAGTTGCTCGGGGACGGGGCTGTCCTCGTGGCGGAGACGCTCGACCAGCGACCGCTGGGCCGCCTCGTCCATCCCGTCGTAGCGCCGGGCGGCGTCGAGCACCATCGCCACGAGTTTCGGGTCGCCCGGGCTGACGACGCTCGTGAGGCCCTGTGACGCGGCGAAATCGAACCGTTCGGCTATCTCCGCGGGCGTGTCCACCGGTTCGTACCAGTTGGCGTACGGGCGGTCGTACGCCGGAAGTTCGTCGGTCGGGGGCCACGGCCCCTTCGCGAAGGCTTTGATGCCGAGGGTTCCGATGCCCGCCTCCTCGGCACGCTGGAGGACCGCCTCGTAGTCGTGGTCGGGGTCGTCTTTCCCGGCCACTACGGGGTTCAGCGGGAACATCAGCGTCTCCAGGTCCTCGATGCGGTCGACGGCGTCGAGAATCAGGTCCGGGTGACCGTGACTGGTGAGTCCGATGTGGTCGATGAGCCCCTCGTCTTTCGCCTCGCGGAACGCCCGGAGGGCGCCGTCGTCGCCGGTTATCGTCTCCAGTTCGGACTCGTACTCCAGGCCGTGGACCTGGTAGAGTTCGATGTGGTCGACGCCGAGGCGGTCGAGCGAGCGCCTGAGCTTTCGTTTGGCCCCCTCGTATCCACGCTCCTGGGTCTTGCACCCGAGGAAGATGTCCTCGCGGTGCTGGCGGAGCTTCGGTCCCAGTTTGAGTTCGGCGTCGCCGTACATCGGCGCGACGTCGAAGTGGTTGACGCCGTGGTCGAGGACGAGTTCGACCATCTGGTTCGCAGCCTCCTGCTCCAGATAGTCGAGCGCGATGGCGCCGAACGTCATGACGGTGCTGTCGTGGCCGGTGTTGCCGAGCGCGCGAACCTGCATGCACGATTGGTCGTCAGGCGACCACATAAGCGTACGTCCGGCGCTCGTCAGTCGCGTCTGCGGGACGGAGGTCCCAGAGGACGAAACTGTTCGGTATCGGTCGTCGGACGAGGGGTCGGTTCCGGACTATCGGAGCCCGGCAATACCTGTTAGTCAATAAACATACCCACGGGGTGTGTGTTCCGAACACCCCACAGAAGACGACGTATCGCGCTCGGGAGCGTAGTAGTACCATGCCCATGAAGATACTCACGCAGTGGAAGCATCGACACGACCGCACAGACTCCGAGACGGTGAGAGTCGAACCCCGTGCCGGGACCGACTGGTGGTTCATCGCCGGCGTCGCCAGCATCAAATGCTGAGCGCCACCGCCGACCCGGCGCGGTTCGACGCCGTTCCGCCGCCGAGGTGAATTTCGTCCAATGGAGAAGAGCTTGACTCACTGGCGGTGTCCCCATTCTGCTATACTACAAGCGGAGACGACACGGTTTTCTGTAGGAATTAGGCAGTCCAGTGCCACGATTGCGAGGAGACCCTTTGGCTGCGCACGAAGCGACTTGGAGTGGCAGCCGGTCCGAGATTGCCGCCCTTCTCCTCGTGCTCAACCACGGACGAGAATCGGGACATGCGGGAATCGAGACGGTCCCCGCCTGTCACTACATCGCGACGGGGACCTCCCGAAAGACTTCGGCGACGGCGTCTCGGTCGACCAGTGCCGGCCGCCCGAGTGTGATAAAATCGTCGGGGACCTTGCGTTTGTTTTCGACACTATTCGGAGTGAGACCGACCGCCTGTAGCGATGGAGCGACTGACTTGAACCAGATGACACCACAGATATGGCCGCCGATCACTTCCGGAAACGGGCCGCGTTGCTCAAGCGAAAGCAGCGCGACCGTGACGAAAGCGCCGCCTGACATCGGAGGGCAGGTATATCTGAATCGTCGGTAGCTTCCGTATAGGTGGAGCGCCAGACCGACGAAGAAAATGGCGTATGCGAGAGCCCCGAGGCACTACTACTGGTTCAATCGAACCAGTCGTCGTCAGCATCCTCGGGATTTGCGAATGGGGGCGGGAGTTCTGACTCGGATTCAGCTCCAAATAACCGACCCAGACTATAGCCCAGGTACCACCCGATGTAATCCTTTTTCACACTCGCCACGGTCACCTCCGCGCTTGTATAATACTCAAGTGGTCGGTCAGCATCGGGTGACTCTCCAGTCCATCGCCAGCACGCACCGCCGTCTCCATTACATTCTTCCGAGGAGGTAAACGTAATCAGGAGATTTGCCTCAGATTTCTCGGAAACCATCTCGAACGATACGTCACGGGCGAGCCACTCGTCGGGGTCGTTCTCGTAGTAAGAAAGCGCCTCCTCCAATTCGTCATCACGGGTGGTGTCACTGATTCCGCCTTTCGTTTCGACGTACACCCTGAATTTCGTAGTGTTCCACGGCCAGGATTTATTCCGTGCATCAGTCTGTGGAGTAGTATTGACGTTGGCCGTCTCTGTCATGAACGACGGCTCAGCGGAGTGCTCGAGGCCGAGGGTATGCCCGAGTTCGTGTTTAAGTATCTCCTCGGTCGATTCATCATCCCACGAGGTCTCAACGCGGACATCGGTTGGTCCACGAGCGTCCCCAACGTTCTCATATAATGGCGCACACCCGATGGCCGTGTCGTCGTATTCGGAACAGAACTGTATCGACTCGACGAATCGAATTTTTACATCCGGCGATGTAGCGTTTGGTCGGAGGTCGAACTGGACATCATACTCGGTATAGCTCGAGTCCTCTTGCTCCCAGTAAGATAGACTCCGCTGGACGAGTGGCGCATACTGCCGTGAGTCATTTGGTGGTGTCTCGATTGCCACTACTACTGGTTCGCTCCGCCACGGATTCTGCGGCGGGAGAGGCGTCGCCGTCGGAGAGCGTGTCGGCGTCGCCACCTGGGTAGCGGTTTCTGTCGTCATGGGCGTCGACGACTGTTCGTGCGCCGTGGACTCCACCCCCGGAGAACCGGCCGTACACCCCGAAATGAGGACGAGAAGGATAACTAAGAGTTTGGCATATCTTTTCATCTACGTCGAAAATCGGAAGTTTTGATATATAGCTCTGATGGGGATTCTCAACGATCGAATTCGTCGGGATTGACAGCCTCAGCTATCGACTTTTATGACGATGGTACTTGCAGCAGAATCGCCTATGCGCGTATTTTCCTCCGATTGATGAATTGCGAATGCACCGACTGCGAGCCCGATGAATCCAAACGCTTGGCCGATAATTCCGACAAGGTTTCTAATGATGGAATTTACGACAGTGGCGTCTCTTCCGTCGTCTTTTGCTAGTTTTATTCCTAGCACGTATTTCCCGAATGTTTGGTTTGTGCGGATGCCTTCGAGGATAAACTGGTAGAATAATACAAACACAACCCAAAGTAGCACATATATTCCCGCAAGCGTTTCTGGTAAAATTACGACGCCAAATAGTAATCCTGCCACGACGAAATTGTCGATCAACAGAGCTGCGAACCGAGCCGAAAGAGAAGCGTATTGCACGTCAACGGATTCCTTCGAGCTGGTCTGTATACTCGACTCCCCAGGGTTCTGGTTAATTGAATGTGTTGCCATGTTAGTAACCGCTATATTAGGTACTATAATTTCAAGTAACAAATAATTATGCTATATCTGAAATTCAGGTATGGGAATCTGGAACCCGGCAAATCTGATTGAGTGGATTATTCGTCCGAGGCGAAATTACCATCTTCGTCAATCATTCTGTGGACCTCGTCGTAGGAATGGGCCCGAATGTCTGCGGCTAAGTCCTTCGCCTCGGGGATGCCCGGTTCTATCTCGCGGAACAGTCGACGAGTACCTCCCCATCCAGCCACGTCTGGAACGCTTGGTAGAATTGGGCCTGGATTATCTTCTTGGGTGAACATGCTCGGATGCGCTTGCCATTTTAGCGAGATACACGAAGCAGGAATAAACGGTGAAATCTTCGGCCGTCGTGTAGAGGTTTCCGTCTTTTCGTGCCACCACGGGACAGGTTCCATCACCCGTTCGTAACGAGCGCAGTAGCTTCTTCCTAGTCTTCCTGCGGGAGTAAAGAGAAGGTTCGAACCGCCTCTCTAGTCAGCTACGTTAGTTCGGAATTCACGTCTGCCGCAATCCTACAGTCGTTCCAGTTCCTCCTGAGTCATCGCGAACTTCGCGTTGTCGCCGCCCGAGGGGACCATCGGGTAGACGTCCGCCTCGGGAGCGACCCGCGCGTCGACCACCGACGGCCCGTCGTAGGCGAGGGCCTCGCCGAGCGTCTCGGCCACCTCGTCGCTCGTCTCGACGCGGAAGCCGCGGGCGCCGAACGCCTCCGCGAGGACGTCGAACCGCGGGACCCACGAGTACTCCGAGGCCATGCGTCGCTCGTCGAAGAAGGCGTCCTGCCACTGCCTGACCAGCCCGATGTGCCGGTTGTTCAGGACGACAACCGTGACGTCGAGGTGCTCGCGGACGGCGACGGCGAGTTCCTGGACGCTCATCAGGAACGACCCGTCACCCTCGATGCTCACCACGGTCTGGGTCTCGTCGGCTGCGTACCGCGCGCCGATGGCGGCCGGGAGGCCGTAGCCCATCGTGCCGAGTCCGTGCGAGGACACCCACGTGCGCGGTTCGGTGAAGGTCCAGAACTGCATGGCCCACATCTGGTGTTGCCCGACGCCCGTGGTGACGACGGTGTCGGCCGGCGTGAGGGCGTCGAGCGCCTCGACCACGAACTGGGGCGGGAGCGGCCCGTCCGGCGGAAGTTCGTAGCTGTTCGGGTACGCTTCCTTCCACTCGCG
The DNA here is from genome assembly GCA_041641795.1 of Salinigranum sp. Lineage (GTDB taxonomy): Archaea > Halobacteriota > Halobacteria > Halobacteriales > Haloferacaceae > JBEPXT01. The sequence goes on along the minus strand of JBEPXT010000015.1, from coordinate 6,868 downwards.
GCACTGCCGGCGCCAGTCCGCGGCGTCGGGCGCTCGGGGGACGGCCTCGAACAACTGTTCGAGCACCGCCCGTGCGTCGCCGACCAGCGGGAGGTCCGCGTGGACGTTCTTCGACATCTCGGCGGGGTCCACGTCGACGTGGACGACGGTGGCCTCGGGGGCGAACGTCTCGACGCCACCGGTCAGTCGATCGTCGAACCGCGTTCCGACGCCGAGCAGCAGGTCCGACCGCTGGAGCGCCAGGTTCGCGTACCCCGTCCCGTGCATCCCCGCGACTTCCATCGCCAGGTCGTGGTCCTCGGGGAACGACCCGATGCCCGGCATCGTGGTGACGACGGGAACGCCGTACTCGGTCGCGAACCGCCGGAGCTGGTCCGTCGCCCCGGCCTTGAGGACGCCGCCGCCCGCGAGAATCACCGGTCGTTCGGCCGCGGCCAGCGCACTCGCGGCCGCCTCGACCGCCTCCGGGTCGGCGTCGGGAGCGTCCCGGTCCCCCGTTCGAACCTGCGGCGTCGCCTCGGCGTCCGGGGCATCCGGGTCGACGTCGCCGACGCTCACGTCCTTGGGCAGGTCGACCAGCGTCGGTCCGGGGCGCCCTGCGGCCGCGAGGGCGAACGCCCGGCGAACCGTCGCACCTACCGTGTCGGGACTGTCGGCGAAGTAGTTCTCTTTCGTTATCGGGTCGGTGACGCCGAGCGTGTCGGCCTCCTGGAACGCGTCGGTCCCGACGAGGTCCGAGGGCACCTGTCCGGTCAGCGCAACCAGCGGGTCCGAGTCCATGTCGGCGTCCGCCAGGCCCGTGACGAGGTTCGTCGCGCCGGGGCCGGACGTCGCGAGACAGACGCCGGGCGTCCCGGAGACGACGCCGTAGGCGTCGGCCGCGTGCGCCGCGCTCTGCTCGTGGGCCATGGTGACGTGGGTCATTTCCGAGTCGTAGAGGGCGTCGTACACGGGCATGATGGCGCCGCCCTGCACCCCGAACAGGTGTTCGACGCCGCAGGCCTCCAGGGCGGCGACGACTGCGTGCGCTCCGGTGGATACCGGAGCCTCCTGACGCTCGTCCGGTTCAGGGGCCTCCGGGGCGGCCTCCTGGCTCGAACTCGCGTCTCCGGCGGACTGCTGGTTCTGTGCTGTCTCGGCCTCGTGGACCGACTTCGACTCGGGTACTGTGTGGCGATGTGGCATCGGTTGGCTGGGTTCGGTTGCGGGAAGCGACGTCGGCGGGGATGCACCGAGGCCGGCGTCGCTGGCTGTCGGGAACGATTCGGACGCGACGAGAAGTGGATGTGATGTGGGGACTCAGCGGGGAGCCCCGATAATACCGATACCCGAGACGACAGCGTCGACAGTCGTGCCACTCGGCACGGGCGGACTCCCGGACGGGAGGAACTGTCGCATGTACGACCTGACAACGGGAACAATCGTATTTCAACGTTTCGTTTCCGGGGTGGCGGAGAGAATTCCGTCCCTCAGGTGAGGACCGGGGGACGCGAATTTCGCCAGTCCTACGTTGCAAATACCGGCAGAACGCCCATCAGCGCGTCGGGCGTCCCGTTCGTATGTCCTACAGAACGACGGTCGGCTGGTCGCTCATCTCGTCCGGTATCGTCACGCTCTTGCTCGCCTTCCTCCCGGGGGATTCTCTCTGGTGGGGCATCGGGCTGCTCGTCCTCGGCGTCGCCGTGTTCCTGGTTCGCCGATAGCCTCGCCACGAACCGCGGGAGGGCGTCTCAATCGCCGGCCGCGTCCGACTCCCACCCTTCGGTGAAGACGTGGTCCTCCCCGACGCCCGCGTCCACGAGGAGGTCCCGCGTCTCGACGACCATCTCGGGGACGCCGCAGACGTAGCAGTCGGCGCCGTCGAGTCCGTCCAGCGCGTCCGGGAGGTGGTCCTGAACGTGCCCGGTCCGGCCCGGCCAGGACTCGTCGGCGTCCGAGAGCACGTAGTCGGCGACGACGTTCTCGTGCTCGGCCCGCAACTGGTCGATGCTCTCGCGGAAGATGAGGTGGTCCTGGTCGCGCTCCCCGAACACGAGGTGCGCGTCGCCGTTCCCCTCGCGGGCGTACTGCCTGAACATCGGATACAGCGGCGTGATTCCCGTCCCCGTCGCGACGAAGACGGCGTCCCGGTCGAAGTCCCGCACGAAGAGGTTGCCGTCGACGGGGTCTATCTCGATTTCGTCTCCGGGCGTCCGCTCGTGCATGAACGTCGACCCGCTGCCGCCCTCGTAGCGCTTGATGGCCAGGACAATCTGGGACGTTCCCGGCGCCGTCGCCGCGGTGTACGGACGGGCCTCGTCCTCGCCGTCGGCCTCGAAGTGAACCATCGTGTGCTGGCCCGGTCGGTACTCGAACGTGTGGTCCTCGGCGACGAGGCGGAACTGCTTCACGTCGGGCGTCATCTCGTGGACGTCCGCGACAGTCACAGTGAGCGTCATTGCTCGTGCCAGGGAGTCGAGGCGTATAGACGTGGTGCCTGCGAACGAAATTCGTCGGCCGTTCCGGCGCGCCAGTGCGCTCGCGGGAAGACGTCGTCGCCCGGCCTCGGCAGTCCGCGACGAGCTTCGTTTCGGACACGAGTCCGTCGGATTCCCTGTCGACGAACACCACCGCATACAGTTGCCGGCCCGCCAGCCCCAACCCGGCGAATTCGTCGTCGTGAGCGAGTCTCGTGCGCGTCCCGCGGCGGGATTCAGCCACCACTCGTTCTCGGGTGTCTCGCCGCGCGTCGGAGGGCGCCCTCCCCACAGGGTTTGCCGCGGCGCCCGGAAAGAATACCATATTTAATATATAACTATTCTATTTCGTTCCCCCCTCACTGAAGGCCGATATCAGGTCTCACGATGTCGTTTTGAATTCTCCGGCTGATAGAATGACCGATTGGATACATACTGCTGTGCGCGCATGGTATACCCGGTGAACGACTCGTGAGTCAAATCGAAGCCTACGACGGACCGACCCTCGCTATCCGGGGGACGGTAGTCGACTACCGGACCCTGGCGGGGGGGCTGTTTCTCGCGCTGGGCGTGCAGTTCCTGACGGTCATCATGCTCGCCGCCGCGATGGTGCCGGGATACGACTTCCGCGGGGGCGCAATCAGAGACGGGGCGTGGCCCCGGAGACGGCGCTCCTGTTCAACGGCTCTGTCGCCCTGTTCGGTCTGTTGAACGTCCTGGGCGGGTACACATACTACCGCATCCACGGCAGGCGATGGCTGCTGGCCCTCTTCGCGCTCACCGGCATCGGCGCAATCGGCGTGGGACTGTTCCCCCTCGACACCGGGGCACCGCACTCCCTGTTCGCCATCCTCGCCTTTCTGTTCCTGAATCTCCAGGCCGTGGGAACCGCGACTCGCGTTCCGGGGTTCGTGAGGGTGCTGTCGGTGCTCGCCGGCACAGTTGGCCTCGTCTTCGTGGTGCTGATGGCGCTCGGGGACGCCGGCAACGTGGCCGCCTTCGGTCCCATCGGCCACGGCGGCACCGAGCGGATGATCGTCTACCCCGCGATGCTCTGGCTCGTCACCTTCGGCGGGTACCTGCTGGGACAGCGCGATAGCGCGGCGACGCCCGCCAGACACGCGGACTGACCACGACGGTCGTTCCGAACACGGCGGTGGGTCGCTCGCTCGCCCGACAGACCCCGTCTGACGCCTCGTCGCTCCTCCGACTGCCCCCGAACAATCATCGCACTGTGACACGCCCATGACTACTACCACCCAGCAACCGTCGCCGGACAGACACCGAGTACACCAGCGAATTCGCGACGCGGCGTCGGCCCGTCCGGTCGCGTCGTTTATCGTCCTCGAATACGCCTTCTCCTGGGTTGGGTGGCTCCCGGTCGTTCTGGGGGCCGCGGAGCCGGTTCGGACGATAAGCTTCGTCGTCGGCGGGTTCGGTCCGGCGCTCGCGGGCGCCGTCGCCACGTGGCTCTCCGGCGAATCGGTCCGGGCGTGGACCCGGCAGATCGTCCGCTGGCGCGTCGCGCCGCGGTGGTACCTCGCCGCCGTTCTGTTCCCGCTCGTCGTGGTGAGCCTGGCGAGCGCCGGTATCGGCCTCTTCGGTCCGGACGTCGACCCGAGTCTGCTCCCGGGACGAGTCACGCTCGTCTTCTCGTCGTACGTGTTCGTCGCGCTCGTCGGGGGCGGGAACGAGGAGCCAGGGTGGCGGGGCTTCGCGCTCCCGCGATTGCAGAGCCAGTTCGCGCCGGTCCCGGCGACGCTTCTCCTGGGCGTGGGCTGGGCGCTCTGGCACCTCCCGATGCTCCAGAGCCTCGACGTGTACGTCCTTGTCCGCGTGGTGAACATCGTGGGCTTCGCGTTCCTGCTCACCTGGATGTACAACGGGACCAACAGCGTCCTGCTGGCGCTGCTCATGCACGCGGGGTTCAACACGGCCAACAGCACCCTCGTTCCGCTCCCGATGGATGCGCTCTCCGGAACCGGTGGCCCGACGGTTCTCGTCGCGGTCACCGCCGCCGTCTGGGTCGTCGCCGTCCTGCTCGTCGTCGTCACCCGTGGACAGCTGGGGTACGACGCACGGAGCGAGCCACCTCGTTGCGTCGACGCTGGATAACCGTCGCCGGATAGGACTCGTGAGCGAGGATGCGCCACGTACCTTCCCTGGAGATTAGGCGGCCAGCTCGGCGTAGCCGAAGGGCGTAGCGAACCGCTCGCACCAGATTCCAACGCCACCGACGTCACCCGCGTCGACCGCCTCGGGGAGCCGCTGGGTGAACGTGCCCTCCTTCGTACTCTCGCCGCCGTCGGCCCCGCCGTCGACGAGAATCTTCGTCCCGGCGGCAACCTCCCCGCGGGTGTCGGGCGTCGCCGACGGCGTCACGTAGACGAACACGTCCGGCCCCTGGGTCTGGCTGTAGTTCTCGAACCGGAGGGACAGTCCGTCGTCGTCGCGCACGAGTAGCACCGTTCCGTCGACGTCGTGGCCGGCGGTTCCGACGAAGCTACCGCGTTTCAGCACCTCCGCATTCTCGTCTGGCGGGTCTTCCGCGACTACAGTGGACTGTTCGGGCAGGAAGAAATCCGACGGGCCGACGACGGCGACGGCTGCCAGGAGGGCGACCACGGCCACCGCACCGCCGACGAGAAGGAGCGTTGCTCTGTTCATCGTAGTACCAGTATCGCCGTTTCGAGGGATAGCCGTTGGCCGAATTCCCACTAGAATCTCTGTCGAATATACGGTTCGGGGGACTACTCAGGGGCGAATCGCGGACGGGACCCGAATACTCGTGGTGCCTCATCGGGCGGAAGAACGGCGTCCATCGTCGAACCGAATACGATGGCGAGACGAGTTCACTCCCCGACGACTCAGGCGTTCTCCCCCGGGTACGACCAGTTAGCGCGAAGTGTCTGGTACGCAATGATGTATGGTAACAACTAACACAAGTCGGGTCGTACTGTACGGGGACACAGCGAGGAGACAGCGAACCGCGGAGCGCCGACGGCGAACCGAGAGCGGCCGACGGAGGTGTTCATGGGAGACCTGACGAACCGACGCCACGGGACGACCGACCCCGCGGGCGAGAGTGAGGCGCCAGGAGCGTTCGAACGTGCACAGGAGACTGTGTTCGAGGCCGTCGGGTTCGAACCTCGGTCGCGGTTCGTCGACCTCGATTCCCCGCGAGTACGAACGCACGTATTCGAGGGCGGACCTCAGGACGGCGAACCGACGGTGGTGTTCGTGCACGGGACGGCGGAATTCGGTGCGTTTCTGACTCCGCTGATGGCGCAGTTCGACGACGCCCGTACGGTCGCCTTCGACAGACCGGGATACGGGCTCAGTGGTCCGTTCGAGTACACGGAGGGCACCCTCCGAGGCACTCTCGTCGAGTCGGTGGCGGGCCTCGTAGACGACCTCGGGACCGACAGGGTCGACCTGGTGGGTCATTCCATGGGTGGACTCGCCTGCATCCTGTACGCGGTCACCTACCCCGACCAGGTCCGCAGACTGTCCATCGTCGGGTCCGTTCCCGGATTCCCCGGAACGCGCCCGCCGTACCGGCTCAGGACGCTGTCGGTTCCGCTGCTCAACCGTGTCGTCCGTCGGATGCAAAAGCCGGGAGTGGAGGGGGCTCTCGACATGGCGGAGCTATTCGGCGAACGCGAGGCCGCGCTGGAGAACCCCGCGTTCCCCCGGGCGATTGCGGCCCACGAGGCGGACCCGAAATCGTCCAGGACGGGGTTCAGCGAGTTCACCGCCGCGTTCTCGGTCCTGGGATGGCGGTCGTCGGTTCGAATCGGCGCGGAGACGCTACGAGCTATTCCCCACCCGACGACGGTCGTCTGGGGCGACGACGACCCGCTCGGCGGACCCGACGACGTCCGGGGCGCCGTTCGGGAGATTCCGAACGTTCGCTTCGAGACCATCTCCGCCGGACACATCCCCTTCCTGGCGCACCCGGAACGGTGCGCGCGGTGTATCCGCGGCGAGTGGCCGTAGCCGTTTCACGTCGGCGGGCGCGTCGACTGCGACCGCCGCGCGTCCACGTAGCCGCGAAACCGACGCCTCCGGAGTCGTCCAGGGACGCCGGTTCGAAGACGTGACGTCCGAAGAAGAGCCGCCAGGTCGTCAGGGCCGCATGTACGCGTAACCCTCGTTCTGGAGGCGCGTCACTTCGACGGCGCCCTCGGGAACGGTCTCGACGCCGTCGACGAGGTCGGACTCCTCGAGGTCCTTCAGATCGAGCGTGTTGCGACACGCCTTGAACGAGACCCCGTCGTCGAGAAGGGAGCGGACGGTCTCGCGGTTCTCACCGTCGGCCGTGACGGCAGCTATCCCGCCTGCCTGGACGACGATTGCGACGTCGTCGATACTCCCGGACTCGTCCTCCAGAAGGTTCCTGGCGATGGCGA
>JBEPXT010000014.1:0-45936 GCA_041641795.1 Salinigranum sp. | reverse complement strand
CATGATTGGAATACTGAAAGGGATGGCGACGACGATGAAACACGCGCTGGACGGCCAGACGTTCACGGTGCGGTATCCGGAGGTGGCTCCGGAGGTGAGCCCGCGGTTCCGTGGAATCCACAAGTTCAGCCAGGAGCGGTGCATCTGGTGCCGGCAGTGCGAGAACGTCTGTCCGAACGACACCATCCAGATAGTGATGGACGACCAGCGAAACGGCGAGCAGTACAACCTGCACGTGGGCCAGTGCATCTACTGTCGGCTGTGCGAGGAGGTGTGTCCGGTCGACGCGATACTGCTGACCCAGAACTTCGAGTTCACGGCGGACACGAAAAACGACCTCGCGTACAACAAAGAGCAGTTGAAGAACGTGCCGTGGTACAAGGACATCGACCCGGTGAACGCGCGGGAACCCGACCGGGAGGCGTGGGTCGGCGACGGAGAGGGGGAAGTCGACTATCAGTGACGGGTCCGTCCGCCACCCCCGCGCGGCGACCCGTGCTCAGGACCCGACGGGAGAGTCGCCGTGAGTCTGGACCAGTTCGTCGAGGCGGTCCTGCAGGTGGTCGACGACCCGTTCGCAGTAGTCCCACAGGAGGTCGTTGAACTCCTCGCGCGTCGCCTCGTCGAGACTCCTCGCGCCCCGGAATCCGTCGTAGGGGATTTCCGGGTGGTGGGTACACACGACCTTGAAGTGGCCGTCCGCCGCGCCGGTTTCGGCGATGCCGTACTCGTCGATGCCCCACAGGCCGCCGTCTCCGCGCCGGGTCAACTCCTCGTCGATGGCGTCCAGGCGTCTGCGTTCCTCGGCCGTGACGACGGCGTTCGGGCCCTCGAAGTACTCTTCGTAGGCCCGTTCCCTGGCCACGTAGGTCCAGCCACCCAGCCGGTCGTACACCCGGTCGAGCAGTCTCTGTTCGTCCTCGCCGTTCATGGAGGTAGATGGCGTCACACAGCTATGAACGTATCTGCCGCCCCGGGGTCGCTCGCGGCACCACGGGCGGTTTGCGCCCCGCCGTTCCGATACACGTCCAGTCGAGGGTCTGGGTCGAGGGTCGGAGACACCGCGCAGTCTGGGGGCTGGAGTTATGTTGTCAGTTCGCCAACTAGTAACCATGCGCATCGGAGAACTCGCCCGAAGCGACGTCGTAACCGCAACCGTCGACGAGTCGCTGACCACCGTCGCGAGGCGGTTGCGCGACGAAGGGGTCGGCAGCGTCGTCGTCACGGACGACGGGAAACCGCGGGGCATCGTAACCGACCGCGACCTGGTGGTCTACGGCCTGGCGCAGGAAGCGGACCCGGGCGCAACGACTGCGCTGAACGTGATGGAGGAGGACCTGTTTACTATCGACTCGCGTGCGGACGTGTTCACCACGATTACGGAGATGCGAGATCGGGGGGTCCGACGGGTGCCCGTCACGGCTGACGGGTCGCTGGCGGGCATCGTCACCCTCGACGACCTGCTCGTCGTCCTCGCGGAGGAACTCGCCTCGCTGGCGTCGGTCATCGAGGGGGAATCGCCGCCGCACTGACGGCCCACTCTCCCGTCCAGCCTCCCGGCGAGTCTCTCCGACGGTTTGGCCGGTTCGGCGGTGTTAGACCGGCATGACCGGCACGTCCGCGGCCCTGAGGACCCGGTTGGTCGTGCTCCCCAGGTGCGGCGATTCGCGCCCGTGGATGCCGCGGCGCCCCATCACGATGAGGTCCACGCCGTGGTCCGCGGCGTACGACAGTATCTTCTCGTACGGAGTGCCCCGGACGCAGGCGCGTTCGACGGTGAGCCCGCGCCGTTCGGCCTCTTCGACGATATCCATGACGGCCTGGTCGCCGAACGCCTCTAATCTCTCGAATGAGAGTTCGACGCTGCTCAGGGCCGGCGTATCCCATCGCCTCTCGTTGATGACGTGGAGGACGTGGACGTCTGCACCGTACTGCTCGGCCAGGTTCAGGCCGTACTGCATCCCCCGTCGCGCCCCCTGGCTGCCGTCGGTCGGTATGAGAATAGACTGGTACATGCGTACTAGAACGTGACGAACCGTTATCAACACGCACCGTCGTTCTCCGAAGGACAGAATCGGACCGGTCCACTCAGTTCTCGTGACGTCGTTGGTGCGCGCGTTTCACACCCCGACGTCCGGTAACAGGTTTACGTCGCGAGACGGCGTACTGGAGGACGTGAGTCACATGAAGTTCCTCGTCGCGGTCGACGGGTCCGAAGCGAGCGACGCTGCCCTCTCGTTCACGCTCCGGATGGCCGAGGCCACCGGCGCGTCGATGACGGTCGTCCACGCCGTCGACCCCGACATATACCGGGAGAGAGGGGCGACGCCGGTCCGCAACCGGAACGAGAGCGAGCGTCGAGACGTCCTCCAGAGCATCGACGACGCGGAATCGCGCGGGGAGGAGATTCTCGACGACGCGGCGGCGGAGGCGTCGGGTCGCGGGGCGAGCGTCGAGACGAAACTCCTCTTCGGCGACCCCGTCGAGGAGATTCCGGCGTTCGCCGAGGAGGGGAGCTACGACACGCTGTTCCTGGGGCACCAGCCGTTGCCCGAACAGTACGAACGCGTCCTGGGAAGCGTGGCGAAAACCATCATCGAACGAACGAGCGTCCCCGTGACCGTGGTCCAGTGAGCGAACGCTCCGTCTCCTACTCCTCGGAAGCGCTCGTTGCGGCCCGGACCCGTCCACGTCCGTCGACGTCTATCTGGACTTCCCGGACGTTCGCCCGGTAGACCGAGGCGCTCCGGCCGTTCGTTCCGACGCGCCCCGTCTCCGCGACCAGGCCGGCCTCGCAGAGCCTGTCCAGTTTCCGATAGAGACTCGACTGCGAGACGTCACACCCGTCGCACAGTTCGCTCGCAGTCCGCGAGTCGTGTGCGAGCGTACCGAGGATGCGACGGCACTCCCCGTCGCGAAGCACGTCGAGAATCTGCCGCGTGTTGGCGTCTACGTCGGGTGGGTCGTCCGTCACTGCCGCCCCCTCGTCAACGTTTCGCTCCGTCGACTCCATCACCTGCTACGGTGTCGTTGACGTACTTAACGATTCGGACTCCCGCAGGCGCGCACCTCGGTCCTCGACGACTGCCGGTACGGATTTCGGCGTATTCGGTGAAGTCGCCGCCCTACTGGGCGGACGCCCCGCCGATTCGAGGTCGTTCATCCCGCCGGGCGAACCGCGGCCGGGGGGATGTGCGCCCCGGCCGCCGGCGCGCCATCCGAGCGTACCCGAACGTTCAATTGACGGGGACGAATCTACCTTTGCATGGTCGATTCAGCCGACGTCGCCGAACTGCTCCGGGTGTACTGGCTCGAACTCGGAGGGGTACTGCTCGCCGTGGGAGGGGGCGCCGCGGCCGTTCAGCGGGGCGACCTGCTGGGCGGCGTTCTCGGGGCTGCGCTGCTCATCGTCCTGGTCGACCGGGTCAGGATCAGAATGGACAACCGGAGCCTCACGCGGGTCCTCAAGGAACACCGCGCCAGGGACCGGATGGACGCCGGGTCGAACGAACACCAGCCCGCGGAGGCCGTCGCCGCCAACACCGAGTGACTGGCTGCCAGCGAGGGTGACGGCCGGGACGCCGCCAGCGAGGGTGACGGCCGGGACGCCGCCAGCGAGGGTGACGGCCGGGACGTCGCGCCGACCGGACGTCCCCCGCCTCCAGTCGTCGTGTGCCGAATGCAGGCTTATCCGAACTCGTCGCGAAATCCCGTACGATGGACCGGTCACTGCTGAAAACCGCCAACAGGGAACTGCTGCGGGCAATCGAAACGCCCCCCGAGACGGGTCACGAAGACCGACTCGACGACGTGGCCGCCCACCTCTGGACGCTCGCATCGGACGGGAGTCTACCGGCCGACCCGGGTCGGCTCTCGCGGTTGCAGTACACCCTGACGGAACTGGCACGACAGGCGCCCCCAGAGCGGGCGTACTACGTGTCTCGGGCCCGTTCGCTGGTGGTTTCCTACCGGGAGAGCCAGGCACCGGCCGCCGCCGGGTCGCCCTGACCGCCGACCCGCTCGCTCTCGCCTCTCGGCGGTCGAATCACCCGGCCGACGTCCGAATACTCACCTGCCGACCGTCTGGTCGGTGACCGCCTCCAGGTACCGGACCACGGCGGCCATGTCCTCGTCGCCGTGCCCCATCGACCGCGTAGCGGTGACCGCTTCGCGCGTCGCGGCCGTCGTCGGCATCGGGACGGCGCTCTCGCCGGCGGCGTCCAGCGCGAGATTCAGGTCCTTGAACAGGAGGTCGACCGGGAACTGCGGGTCGAACGACCGGTCGCCGATGGCCTCGCCCTTCGCCTGGAACAGGGGCGCGTCCAGGCCGCCGGAGCCGACCACCTCCAGCATCGTCTCCAGGTCCAGTCCCCGGGCCGTCCCGAACACGACGGCCTCGGCGAACCCCTGCATCATCGTCCCCAGGAGACTATTGACGAACAGTTTCGCCTCGGTCCCCTGGCCGACCGGCCCGCAGTCGATAATTGGGTCTCCCATGGCCGTGAGGACCGGGTCCACCGCCTCCAGGTCCTCGTCCGCGCCTGCCGCGAGCACGGTCAGGGTGCCGGCCTCCGCCGGGCCGATGGTCCCCGAGACGGGCGCGTCGACGAACCGGCCGCCGCGGTCTGTCACCACGGCGTCCGCCGCGGCCGTCGCGGCGGGGGAGACGGTACTCATGTTGACGACGAACGTCTCCGGTGAAAGCCCGGCCGCCACGCCGTCGTCGCCTTCGAGTACCGCCTCGAGCGCGTCGGGGCCAGTCACCATCACGACGACGGCGTCCGACCGCGCTGCAACCTCGCGCGGCGAGTCACAGACCGGTACGTCCGCCTCGGCGAACGGTTCCGTCCTGGCGTCAGTCCGGTTGTACACGCACAGGGAGAAGCCGGCGTCGGCGACGTTCCAGGCCATCGGCGCGCCCATCGCGCCGAGTCCGATGAATCCAATCGTTTGCATGGCGCCCACGCTTCGGACGGGGCAGACTTAGGCGTTCACCCCGCTTCGCGCAGCGTTCATTCCAATCGAGCGGGAGGAACGGTAAAGACGGGGGAGTTGGTATCTATTCGCATGGTCAGAGTGGAAATTTCGCTGTCCGAGGAGACGCTCGCGGAACTCGACAGGCTCGTCGACGCCGAGTTCGTGAGCCGGGAGGAGGCGACGGCCGACCTGCTCTCGATGGGGCTCGACGCCTACCGGACGCACCTGGACGCCCGGAGGAACCAGCCGTCGCTCGAACAGGAAGTGTTCGAGGAGATGGAGGGGCAGATGTGGGAGTCCGGCGGTCCGCCGGGCGCCGAAGACGAGTTCGTCCTCTGACGCACCCGGACCGGCCCTGAACGAGTGGTGAGTGTGACGCGCGTGCTCGAACCCTCGGCGGTCACTGGACAGCGAACGCTCGGTCCGTGACGACGGTATCGCACATGAAACAGCCCTCCGTCTCCAGGTGGTCCCGTATCGGCTCGTCGACTACGGTGTACTCCCCGCAGTTCGGACAGACGAACGTGTACTGGTTGGTCACGGTGGATTCACTGTTCCACCGCATATTGGCGGCAAATGCGAATCAACGCTGTCCCTCCATATGACGGTTCCTTTGGTCGTGATTCGAAGTTGTCACGACGAACGGGGAGACGGCGAGCGAGGAGTATTCCGCGGTGGCGTCAGTCCGCCTGTCGCCTCGGAACGCCGTCAGTCGGCGACGGCGGGGTTGGACTCCGCCTCCACCACCGGGTCCGAGTACTGCTCCTCGAACTCACTCGTCAGGGGCATGAACGCGGCGTACAGGGCGTTCAGGGTGTTCTCCATCTCGGTCGCGACCATCTCCGGGTCCCTCGCGCGAACGACGTGCCGGTACCCGCCCCCCTCGACGGGTTCGCGCTCCCGGGTCACCACGTCGGCGTCCCGGAGTCGCTCTACCGACCGGTAGACCGTCGAGCGGTCCCGGTCGACGCGTGACGCTATCGCCTCCATTCCCATCGCCCCTCCGTCAGCCAGCAGTTCGTGGTACACGCGCCTGTCCAGGTCGGTGAGACCGTAGAGGTGCGTCAGTATCTCGTCGGGGTCGCCGACCTCGTCCGTGATTGCTGTGACCGACGTCATTGTCCTGGAGCAGTATTTCGTAGTATCTCCAATACTATGAGGCGTATTCCGCAGTAACGGGGAGTTTTATAACGGTAAAACCCGGACGAAATCTGTTCTAGACGGACAGTGCGGCGAAACAGAGGGAGACTGACATTCTCGAGCCAGTCTTCGAGCGGAGTGAGAATGCTCACACTATGCACTACTGAGGAACCTCGTACGGAGGCCGTGAGAAGAGCGGGGAACCGTGGGAACGGTGTGCTGGTCGTTCACGATGACGCAGTGAAGCGGGCGCACGCGCCCGTGCCGGTGTCCACTCCGTCGCGTCTTCGGTGATCACAGGCCGCCCGCGTCGAATCGGCCTGTCGACGGTGGTCGAACGACTCGGAAACCGGGGTCGGGCGAACCAGCAGCGGTCGTCCCGGGCGTCGGCCGACGCGAGACAGGTCAGCCTTCGACGACCGCTTCCATGATTTTCGCCTGGGCGGCCGCCAGGTGCTCGCTGAACGTGGAGGGTGCGATGCCGAGTTCGGCGGCGATTTCGCTGGCGTTGGCCTTCCGCGGGTAACTGAAGTACCCCATATCGTGGGCCGTCTCGATGACCTCGCGCTGACGGTCCGTCAGCCGACTCCGGTCGACGAGTACGAGTTCCCGGTCTGCGACGCCGCCCGACCGGCTGAGTCGCTGGACGTGGACGCCGTCGAACTTCTCGCGGAGGGTGCTGATGATGTCTTTCACCTGATCGATCTCCGCCGCGTAGAAGGTGAGAAACAGCTTCCCCTCCTGGGCGTGGATGTCGGCCAGCGGTAGCCCGAGTTCCTCGACGGACTGGCAGACGCAGTCGCCTTCGGTGGACCGGTCGAACCGGTAGGTGTGCTGGGCGCCGGAGCTGTATATCTCCGAGAGGTCGCCGTTCGGGAGGCCCTCCTCGCCCTCGATAGTGAAGTCCTCGGTCACGGTTCCGTCTTCCCGCGACGCCGACCTCACGATGGAGTGGACGGTGGCGTCAGCGGTTTTCGAGGCGTGGGCGACGGGGCAACTGCCCGGGTCACCGACGCGTACTTCGGTACGAATCGCCGTTTGTGCGGTTTGCGTCCCCCCTGACATTGCTATTTCTTGTTCCTTGATTCGGTAAGAACCTGCGCCGATTCCCGAAAACCGAGAATCTTCGGTTCTCGGGCGGTTGAGGTGGGTGATACGCCACTTTTTCGTTTCGTTCACTATACTGAAGACCCATGATATCGTGGGTCGAACGCGCCCGGTGGCCGGTTCCCCGGACGTGGACGCCTCGCTCGCGGACTATTCTGCTGTGCGGGAAGCGACGTCGGTACCGGCGGGACGACGTCGACGTGTCACTCTGACGTTGACGTGGCGGGACGACGTCGGTCCGATTCTACAGGGTTGGTTCGAATAGTGACCGGGGTCAGGACTCTCGCTTCCGAAGCGTCGTGAAGTCCTCGTAAATCTGGTCCTCCGGGGGTCGAGCGCCGCGGTACGCTCGTTCGACGTACCCGTCGGCGTTGGCCAGGATGACCAGGGCCGCGTGGGTGAACATGTACATGTCCATCTTCTCCGGGTGCGTCTTCTGGAAGTGGACGCCGTACGTGTCCTTGACGACCTCCTTTGCTCGCTGCGGGGAGTCGGGGCGGAGGTACTGCCAGTTCCCGGCGTCCAGATTCACGTTCATCCTGTCGCTGTACTCGCCGAGGCGCGAGGCATCGTCGCGGGCGGGGTCGAACGTCACGGGGAGAAAGACAGCGTCGGACCCGTGTCCGTCTTTCCCGGCGCGGGTCTGCAGGTTCCGGAGGGTTCCGATGAGGACGGGGCAGACCGTCTTGCAGTGACTGTAGAAGAACGTCATGAACACGTCTCGGTCGAACTGCGTCGTCGTCACCTCCTCGCCGGAGAGCGGGTTGGTGAGCGTCACCTCGGGCAACTGCTGTCCGTGTGCGGGGTACGGGAGGTCCGCCGGGTTGACGTCGGTGTCGGGTTCCGAGAGGTAGGTGTCGCCGCCGCCGGCCCCGATGCTACCGATGCCGCCGAGACACCCCGCGAGGCCCGCCGCGGCCCCCGCGCCCGAAACCTGCAGAAACTGGCGTCGGTTCATGCTCCCGATTCCGGGGCCGACGTAGATAAGCGCACGGTAGTTCTTCACGAGCGGACGACCGCGTAAAAACGCGCAAGAACGGCTCTGGCGACGGATTTTCGATAGTCGGACCAGGGCCGAACGACCGAACGGTCGCGGGGTTCACTCGCCGTCGAGCGAGCGAACGCGTTCGAGTGCCTCCGCCGCCCCGTCGGCGAGGTGAAGCGCGTCGACGCCGCTCGCCAGGAAGTCGACCCCCCAGTCGAGTCGCTCCGCCTGGGAGTCCCGGTCCGTGGCCAGCGTCCCGACGCCGACGTCGGCCTCGTGAGCCGCGTCGACGACCCGGCCGACCGCGTCGGTGAACGACTCGTCGTCCCACTGGCCGAGTCGGTCCATGGACAGCGAGAGGTCGACCGGTCCGACGAACAGGCCGTCGATTCCGTCCATTCCGGCGATGGTCGGCGCGTGTTCGACGCCCCGGGGGGTTTCGAGCTGCACCAGAATTGTCAGATCCTCGTTGGCGGTCCGGGCGTCCGCCAGCAAGTCGCGCCCGTAGGCGTTGCGCCTGGCGACGCCGAGACCCCTGACGCCGTCGGGCGGGTACCGCGCCCCCTCGACGACCATCTTGGCGTCGCCCGGCGTCTCGACCATCGGGACGAGAACGGCGTCCGGGCCCAGGTCGAGCGTCCGCTTGAGCGTCACCGGGTCGCCGTCCGACACTCGGACGACGGTCTCTGCGTCGCCGGGTGCGGCGTCCACCGCTCGGACGAGGTTTTCCAGCGTCTCGTAGGAACTCGGGGTGTGCTCCCCGTCGAGTACGACGAAGTCGTATCCGAGCGTCGCCACCAGTTCCGCCACCGCAGGGTGCCCCACGGTGACCCAGGTGCCGACCAGCGTCTGGTCCGCCGCGTACGAATGCTTGAGGCTGTCTGTCACGTTCGTGTATCCGGCGGCGGGTGGATAGCGCTGGTGGATGCGGCAGGCGGGGCGGACAACGCTTATGTCAATCGGTTACACAAACAGAGCCGTGGAGTTTCCAGGTCCCGAAGTCGTCGATTCCGTGCTCGACGCCGTCGAATTCCCTCGATTCGCGGACGTTCGGTACGAACCCGACGCGCCGGAAGTGGAGGACGTGTCCGGGGCGACCCGGACGGCGGTAGGGCGACTGCCACTCGAGGCGGTCCCCGAGGGTGGAACGGTCGCCGTCTGCCTCGGAAGCCGTGGCGTCGCCGACATCGTCACCGTGGCGCGAACCGTCCTGGAGGCGGTCGCGGACCGGGGGTTCGACCCGGTGGTCGTCCCGGCGATGGGGAGCCACGGCGGCGCGACGGCCGATGGCCAGCGACGGACGCTCGCGGGGCTGGGTCTCACGGAGGAGGCACTCGGGTACCCCATAGACGCCCGGATGGACACCACCGTGGTCGGCACCACTGCCTCGGGGGACCCCGTCCACGTCGCGGCGGCGGCCGCCGACGCCGACGGCGTCGTCGTCGTCAACCGGGTCAAACCGCACACCAACTTCACCGGGGAACTCGAGAGCGGTCTCTGCAAGATGGCGACGGTCGGCCTCGGCAAGCAACCCGGCGCGAGCGTTCTCCACCGGCGAGCACTCGTAGACGGGTACGTCGAGGCGATCACCGACCTGTTCGACGTGGTGGCCGCGGAGACGTCGCTCGTCGGAGGCGTGGCCGTCGTCGAGAACTTCTACGACCGACTCGGGTCGGTGACGGGTGTCCCGGTGGGAGACCTCCCCGAGGCCGAACGCGCCCTGCTGGAACGGGCCCGCGAGGAGATGGCGACCCTCCCGTTCGACGACCTGGACGCGCTGGTGGTCGAGCGAATCGGGAAGGACGTCTCGGGGACGGGAATGGACACCAACGTCGTCGGCCGGTACCGGGTGCTGAACGCCGACGACCCGGCCACGCCGGACGTCGGCCGCCTGGTGGTGCTCGGACTGACCGAGGCGACCCACGGAAACGGTCACGGCATCGGCCTGGCGGACATCACGACGGCCGCCGTCGCGGCGGAGCTCGACCTCGAACAGATGTACCCGAACGCCCTGACGAGCAACTCGCTCCGGCGCGCGAAACTGCCGGTCGTGATGCCCGACGACCGGCGGGCGGTGACGGCGGCCGTCTCCACTGTCGGTCCGTGCGACCCCGAGACGGTCAAGATGGCCTGGATTCGGGACACCGGCCACCTGTCGTCCTTCCGCGTCTCGCCGGCCCTCGTGGAGTCCGCCCCCGAGGCCGTCGAGGTGGTCGGTCACTCGCGGCTGACCTTCGAGGACGGCGGCGCCCGCTTCAGGTCGGTCGACGAGGGGGACGGCGCGGCGGACTGACCGACACGCCGAGACGAGGACGAGGTCCGACCGCCTGCAGGCAACCGGCGTACGAAGGTTGATACCCTCGCCGCACGCTGGTTCGGGCGTCATGCGACCAGTGACCTTCGACGACGCCGAGGCGTACGAACCCGACGAGGGGTGGCGGCGAGTCTCGCTCGCCGGCAGCGACCGGTTCTCCTTCGAGTGGTTCGAGAAACCCCCCGGCCACACGTCGCCGATGCACGACCACGAGAACGAGCAGGTGTGTCTCGTCCTCCGGGGCGAACTAACGGTGTACACCGAGACCGATTCGGTGACGCTCGGCCCGTACGACTCTGTCTGGCTGGACGCCTGGGAGGCTCACCGCGTCGAGAACACCGGAGACGAACGCGCGGTGGGCCTGGACGTGTTCGCCCCGGGTCGCTCGTTCGACTTCTGGACGGACAGGGAGGAGTAGTCCGGCGGTCGACGCCGGCTACTCCCGCGGACCATTTTGCGCGTTCTCCGAGCGGACCAGTCCCGGCGTTCCCCGGGTGAACCACCACGCGTAAGGGAGTCACCCCCGAATTCCGACGGGTGACGGGACGGGACGAACGCATCCCCTGGCGGTCGCCGACCCTCCAGGTGGCGCTGGCGAGTTCCCTCATGGGCGTGATGGGCGTCTCGCTCATCAGCCCCACGCTCCCGGCGATGCGGGAGGTGCTCTCGCTGACCGACGCCCAGACGAGTCTCGTTCTCACGGCGTACACGCTCCCCGGCATCGCGCTGGCGCCGTTTATCGGCGTCCTCGCGGACCGCATCGGCCGCCGCCGAACGCTCGTTCCCTGCCTGCTGGTCTACGGCCTCGCGGGCAGTGCGGTGGTCCTGACCCGCGACTTTCCGACTATCGTCGCGCTCCGGGTGGTCCAGGGAAGCGCCGCCAGCGGCCTGGTCAGTCTCTCGGTGACGCTCATCGGCGACACGTTCGACGGGACGCGCCGGAACGCGGTGATGGGCGTCAACGGAGCAGTTCTCTCGGTGGGGACCGCCAGCTATCCGCTCCTCGGCGGCGCGCTCTCGACGCTCTCCTGGACGGCTCCGTTCGGCGTCTACCTCGTCGGGGTGGCGGTCGGCCTGTTCGCACTCCGGGTGCTCCCGGAGCCGTCAATCGAACGCGGGCCGCGGGGGCTCGCGTACTTCCGGGGGGCGCTGGCCGCCGTTCCGACTCGGCGGGCCCTCGCCTACTACGCGACGGGCGTCGCCATCTTCGTCCTGCTCTACGGCGCGATACTGACCGCACTCCCGTTCCTGCTCGAAGCGACTTACGGCCTCTCGGCGCTCCGCATCGGCCTGGTCCTGACTACCTCGTCGGCGATGACGGCCGTCGTCTCCTCGCAGAACGGCCGCCTCGCCGAGCGGTTCGCCAACCGCCACCTGGTCGCCGGCGGGTTCGTGGGCTACGGGCTCGGACTGGTCGGCATCTCCCTCGCTCCCTCCCCGCTGTACGTGGCCGGCGCCATCCTCTTTTTCGGGGCTGGACAGGGGCTGACGATGCCCTCTCTGGACACGGCGGTCAGCGCTCTGGCGCCGGGTCGGTTCCGCGGCGCGGTGATGAGCCTCCGGACGAGCGTCATCCGAATCGGCCAGACCGTCGGGCCGCCGCTGTTCACCGCCGCGGCGGCGACGACGGGCTACCGGCCGCTGCTCGGGGTCGCCGGCGTCCTCGCCCTGACAGCCGGCACCCTAGCGCTGGTCACACTGCGGTAGTGCGTCGGGAACGACACTTTCGAGAGTGAACGCACGGACACCGGCGGCGCCGCCATCCGTCACCGGTTGCTGGCGAGGCGGTAGGTCACGACGGCGAATCCGACCAGCGTGACCAGAAACTGGATACCCGACCCGGCGAGGGGGAAGACGCGCTCGACGTTCCGGGGCTCTTTCCCCGGCCGGGGGTCGATTCCGGTGCTGTAGTGGACCGTCCGCGTCGTCCTGGTCTGCGGGGCCTCCGTCTCGAACTCGACCATCGTCTGGACGAGACCGCGCTGGTTCGACAGGACGATTCGCCCGGAGAGGTCGTAGAACTGGTCGACGACCGGGAAGAAGAGGTTCACGCCGTTGTAGAACAGGTCCAGTCCGATGCCGGCCACCGCGAACACGAACACGCCGACCCAGGCGATGCGAGGCCCGGCCGCCCCCCAGTACGATTCGACTACCGACCGACTGCGAACGCTGGTGTCGTAGTAGACGAGGGCCGCCGCCGCCAGGACGACGAACACGTTGTTCGTGTAGGCCCGGTGGGCGCCGGGAATCCAGAGCCCGAGCAGGACGTCGAGTTCCGGGACGAGGACGGCGAGTGCGACGGCGACGACCGCCCGTCGGTCGAAGGCGTCGGTGAGAAGGGCTGCGGCGAGCAGTCCCCCCACGGCGGCGTGAAAGAGCGTCGAGGGCATCGACTACTACAGCGTCCCCGAGGAAAATCGGTCTTGCGCCTCCGCGACTCCCGACTCACTCCCTGTCGCGTTCCCGCATCGCCTGCCTGGTGAACTGCTGTCGCTGGACGGAGATGCCGCGGCGCCGCTCCCGGAACGACCTGACGAAGAGGCCCCCGACGACGGCGGTCACCACCGCCGCGACCACCGTCGCCTGGAAGTCGCTGTACAGCCACAGGACGAGCGTCGCGAGCAGCGTCGCGCCGAACAGCAGCCCGGTGGTAACCCGGAGCGCCAGGGCGTCGAACGCCGGTTCGTCCTCGTGGAGGGACACTCTGAGCGTCAGCGCGTTCCGGTCGACGCGGTCCAGGACGCTCTCGAGTTTGGGCGGGACCCTCGCCAGTCCACGCGCGAACGCCTCTCCCTCCTCGCGGACCGACTCGACTATCTGCCGCCTGCCCTCTTCTCTGCCGTAGCCGGATTCGCGCACGTATTCGGTGATGAGGGCGATGACGTCGAACGACGGGTCGAGGGTCTGTGCGACGCCGTCCATCACCGTCGTCACGCGGACGATGAGCGCGACGTTCTGTGGGAGGCGGAGCGGGAACTCGTAGAACGACCCCTGAAACTCGGTGATGAGCCGTCGGATGCGGTACTCGTCCAGGTCCTGCCCCCGGAAACTGTCGATGGCGACTTCGAACATCTCGGCCATCACCTTCCGGTCTGCGGCCGGGTCGAGCGCACCCATTTCGACGAACGCGTCGATGACCGCGTCGATGTCGTCGTTCGCGATGCCGATGTACATCTGGATGATGCGCTCCTGCAGGAAGTCGGTCACGTACCCCGTCATCCCGAAGTCGTAGAAGACGATGGTCCCGTCGTCCTGGACCGCGAGATTCCCCGGATGGGGGTCGGCGTGGAAGACGCCGTCCTCGATTATCATCTGGATGTACGCCTCTTCGAGCCGCTCCACCAGGTCGGTCCGGTCGATGCCCTTCGCGTCGAGCGTCTCGACCTGGTCGATTTTCGTCCCGCCGACGTACTCCATCGTCAGGACGCGCGACGAGGACAGGCGGTCGACGACGGGCGGAACCACCACGCCCGGGCGGTTCGAGAGGTTCTCGCCGATGGTTTTCAGCATCGCCGCCTCGTGGACGTAGTCCATCTCCTCGCGGATGGTCTCCGAGAACTCCTCGGCGAGGTTCTCCAGCGTGAACTTCTGTCCCTCGTGGGCGAACCGAATCAGGCCGGGCAACAGCGCCGCGATGGCCTGCAGGTCGGTCTCCACGCGCTTGCGAATGCCCGGACGGAGTACCTTCACCGCCACCGTCTGTCCGTCCGCCGACGCGGTGTAGACCTGCCCGAGACTCGCACCGCTGATCGGGTCGGTGTCGAACTCGTCGAACACCTCGTCTACGGGACCCAGTTCGGATTCGATGACCGGTTCGATCTCGGCCCAGTCGTCCGGCGGGACCTCGTCCTGCAAGCGGGAGAGCACCTCGATGTAGGTGGCCGGGAGCGCGTCCGGTCGCGTCGAGAGAATCTGCCCCAGTTTGATGAACGTCGGCCCGAGTTCGACGAGCGTCTCCATGAGGAACTCGGCCCGCTGGCGCTGGGTCGCCTCGTCGACGCGGCGGGAACGACCGAAGAGGACGAACCGGTTCCGGTCCCGGAGGTACGCCCACGCGAGGGGGAGAAATCGGTAGAGGACTACCCACACACGGAAGAGTGCCCGGAGGCGCACCCAGCGTCCGTCGGCAGTCTCCACGTGGGACGGCGGGGTCGACACGGACGCGGCGACCCCCCCGCCGCTTTCCGGTGTGTCGCGCACGGTCGGGTTAGCCGTACCTCGCCACCGGCGGGTAAAAGAGTCTCGCTAGGGCCGCCGGACGGTCGGGCCACCTCGTTACGCTCCGAGCGACGGACGGACGTATCAGGCGAGGCGACCGACGGCGGACGACTCCCGTTGCTGGGTCGTACTGGAGCGTGCGAGGACTGCACACCCGGCGTCTGAAAGGACGGGAGACATAACCGGCCGCCACTACGGGGCTACCGCAATGACTGTGACTATCACCGTCGAGGGAATGAGCTGTGGCGGCTGTGAACAGACCGTCGAAGAGGCGCTCCTCGGCGTCTCCGGCGTCGAAACCGCGAACGCGGACCGGGAGACTGACTCCGCGACGGTCCAGGGGAACGCCCCGGTCGACTCGCTTGTGTCGGCCGTCGAGGACGCGGGGTACTCCGCCTCCGCCTGAGCGGCGCACAGAATACGTCCAACCGCGGCAGCAACGCGCTCGAACGGGCTACGCTCCCGGGACGGACTGTCGTTTCTTCCGGGAGGGACTCGCATCCACTGGCCCAGTTCCCCACGCCTGATTCCCACTGGCACAGTTCCACACCGCTCGCCTCCCGGTGGACCGGGTCTCCGCTCGGGCGTCGACGACTGATTCTCAGCCCATTCGCCGTCGAACCGGGTCGTACGGCGCCTCCTCGGGGTCCTCTTCGAGGGGCGCACCCGGAGCGACCGGGAGCCGTTTCTCTCGTCTCGATACGTTCACCGAGGCCAGCAGGTACAGGAAGAGGATGGGCAGTCCGACGAGCACTGACAGGACGCCCAGTCGCAGGAGTACGTCAGACAGCGTGAGGGACTCGGCAACTGCGACGTTCGCCTGGTCGGTGCCTGCCACCAGCACCGACTCGCCGCCGACCGCCGCCCCCGCGGGCGCGGTGCCGACGACGACCAGCGCTACGAGCAGGAGGGTCCCGACCTGCAGAGCGATGGCGGGTGTGTTCGTTCCGTTCATACCTCATCTTATCAATGCGAGAGCAAATACCCGAAACCCGATTCTCAGGCCCTGGGAAGCCATTCGAGGTGCGCTTCGCTCGCTCTGCCGATTCGATTTTCAAACATCCGATACGACGACGGAAGCCCTCCGAACAATCGACTCACCCCTCGTCGCCGGACGGGAAGAGCGTACTGTCGACCGCCAGCGAAAACACTAAAAATTATCGTGACAAATTTCGAATCGCCCTCGTCGCTACCGAGGGCAACGCCCGTTGCAGTCGAACGCCACCGGTCGCTCGTGCTAGCTGACGCACCGCCGACACGGCGGGCGTCTGGGCCCGGTGGCGTCTGTCATCGGTCCTCTGTTCGGGACGCCGCGTCGGACGCACACGCCGGGAGTGGTACCTTTACGTGCCGCCTGGGAGATTGCAGGCGTACATGAAGCGAACTATCAGCACCGACGACGCTCCGGCGGCCGTCGGCGCGTACAGTCAGGCGACGACCGACGGGAACGTCCTGTTCACGGCCGGACAGATTCCGATGACCCCGGAGGGCGACATCCTCGACGACGAACCGATTGCCGTCCAGACCGAGCAGAGTCTCGACAACGTCGTGGGCATCCTCGCCGCGGAGGGTCTCGACGCCGGCGACGTCCTGAAGGTCACCGTCTTCCTCGACGACATCGACGACTTCGAGGAGATGAACGAGACGTACGCCGAGTACTTCGAGTCTGACCCGCCCGCCCGGTCGGCCGTCGAGGTTGCGAACCTGCCGAAGGGCGTCGGCGTCGAGATAGAGGCGATTGCCGCGATGAAGTAGTCAGACGCCGCGGCGGGACGGTTCTCGGCGTTTCCGAGCGCAATCACTCACTCGCCCACCGGCAGGTCGACGGCCCGTGCGTCCCGGCGAATGGCCCCAGCGTCTGCCACGCGGACGCCGCCTTCGTCCATCAGCACCTCCCCGTCGACCATCGTGAAGACGACGTCGTCGCCGTGGGCCGCGAACACGAGGTGCGAGAAGACGTCGTGGAGGGGCGTCGCGCGCGTCAGGTCTGTCCGCATGCCGACGACGTCGGCGCGCCATCCGGGGCGAAGTTTCCCCAGTCGGTCGAACCCCGCCGCCTGCGCGCCGTTGACCGTGGCCATCTCGAAGATGGCCTGCGCGGGCGTGACAGTCGGGTCCAGCGCGTCGACTTTCTGGAGCAGACTGGCCTGGCGCATCTCCGTGAACGGGTCGAGGGTGTTGTTGCAGGGCGGCCCGTCGTTCCCCAGGGCGACGTTGATTCCGCGGTTCAGGTAGTCGACCACCGGGGCGATACCGCTGGCGAGTTTCATGTTCGACGAGGGGCAGTGCACGACGTGCGTCCCCGTCTCGGCGAGAATCTCGCGCTCCCGTTCGTCGGTCCAGACGCCGTGGGCCAGCACCACGTCGGGGCCGGTGAGGCCGACTTCGTCCAGCCACTCGACGTTTCGCATCCCGGTCTCAGACTCGATTTGCTCGACCTCCCCGCGAGTTTCGCTCGCGTGCGTGTGAATCCTGACGTCGTCGTGGGCGTCCGCGATGTCGCGGGCGCCGCGGAGACACTCCTCGGTGCAGGAGATGGCGAACCGGGGCGTCACGGCGTACCGAATCCGGTCGTCGAACGCGCGGTGGTACCGGTCGAGGAGTCGTTCGGTGACCGAGAGCGCCTGGTCGGTGTCCTCCTGGAGTCCCGGCGGCGAGTCGCGGTCCATCAGGACCTTCCCCAGGACGCCCCGGATGCCCATCTCGCCGGCCGCCTCGAACGCCTCGCCGGCGTGGGACACCGAGAGGTGGTCGACGACGGT
This sequence comes from Salinigranum sp., assembly GCA_041641795.1. Taxonomy (GTDB): domain Archaea; phylum Halobacteriota; class Halobacteria; order Halobacteriales; family Haloferacaceae; genus JBEPXT01. The sequence continues at coordinate 28,433 of JBEPXT010000014.1, read as the reverse complement.
GGTCGTTCCGCTCTCTATCAGTTCGAGGTAGCCGAGTCGGGCGGCCGTCCGCATCTGGTCGGCGTCCAGCGCAGCCTCCATCGGCAGTACGTGGTCGTACAGCCAGTCCATGAGCGACGTGTCGTCGGCGATTCCGCGCCCGAGGCTCTGCACCGAGTGGACGTGCGATCCGACGACGCCGGGAAGCAGCAGGTCGTAGCGCCGACACTCGCGGTCGGGATACGTCTCTCTGAGGTCGGCGGCCGAACCGACGGCCTCGATGCGTTCGTCGGTCACTACGACCGCGCCGTCCTCGAGTACGGTCGTCGAGTCGACGAGTACCGTCCCCTGTAGTAACATCCGCATCCATCTCACGGACCCGCCGTGAAATACCTTCCCCGCTCACGACTCCTCGATTCGGGGGTCGGAGGGCGCTACTCTGCCGTGATGAGGGTTCCCGCCCCTGCGGGGAGGGCGGCGGCGGCGGCGTCGATGGACGTGATGTACGCCCGGCGCGTCCGACGCGACGACCCCTCGACGAACTGGCAGGCGGCCTCGACTTTCGGTTTCATGCTCCCCGCCGGGAACGCGCCGTCGTCCAGCAGCGACCGCATCTCCGCCGTCGTCGCCCTCTCGACGAGGCGCTGGTCCGGCGAATCGAAGTCGCGATAGACGCCCTCGACGTCGGTGAGAATCAACAGCGCGTCGGCGTGCAACTGGTCGGCCAGCACCTGGGCCAGTCGGTCCTTGTCGACGACGGCGTCCTGACCGGTCAGGTTCCCGCCGTCGCTGACCGGGACGCCGCCTCCGCCACCGCAGACGACCAGGTCCCCGCGGTCCACCAGGTGCCGGATGGACGGCTCTTCGACGACGCCTTCGGGGGCCGGTGAGGCGACGACCCGCCGGTACTGCCGGTCGCCGCTCTCCCGGACTCGCTCGACGTTCATCCCCGCGTCTCGCATCGCTTCGGCCCGCTGTTCGTCGACGTGTGGGCCGATGGGCTTGGTCGGATTCTCGAACGCCGGGTCCGACGGGTCCACCAGCGTCTGTGTCAGGATGGTCGCGACGGGGACGTCCACCCCCCTGTCGTCGAGTTCCCTGTCGAGGGCCTGGGACAGCATGTATCCGATCTGTCCCTGGCTCATCGCCCCGCAGACGTCGAGCGGCTGGGCCGGCGGCGACCCCTCCTCCTGCTGGAGCAGCAGGGCGCCGACCTGGGGCCCGTTCCCGTGCGTGAGGACGACCTTGTACCCCGCCGCCATCACGTCCGCCACCTGCTCGGCCGTCCGGTCGAGCGTCTCCCGCTGCTCCGCGGCGGTGCCCTCGGCGTCCGGCGGACTGATGGCGTTCCCCCCGAGGGCGACGAGCACCAGGGGGGACTCCCGGTCGGTTCCCCACGCGGGCCCTTCCGAATCGAGAGTGGTGGGCCACTCGCCGCCCTCTTCGCTCTCCCGTCGGTCAGGGGTCATATCCGCCGGCCCTCGTCGGACGGTGGTGTGCTGCCCGGTATCGCGGCGACGCGTCGACGGACCCGCAGTGTGAACCGAGTCATGGCGCAGATACCCCGGAGACTCGACCGTTCGCCGCAAAAGTGTTCTGCATCTCCCGGCGGCCCTCCGGCGGCTGGTCGACGTTCAGTGAAGGAGACGAGCTGTGGGACAATCTGCGAACGCCCGACCTCAGATACGCGACCGCAGACGCTCACTCCCCGGTCGACGACTTCGTGGCCGGGCGAGCCAGGAACACGTCCACCGGCCAGACGCCGGCGCGCGTCAGCCGCCGCCTCGCCTCGATGCGAAATCCCGCGTTCGAGAGCGCCTCTCCGGCGTAAATCGGCCGGCAACCCACTCGGCCGTATCCCGGGAGGGTTCGGTAGAGCCACTCGTACGCCCGGACGAACGAACTCTCCTCGGCCCCCGACCGCTCCATCGTGACGAGGCAGAGGCGCCCGTCGTCGCGCAGGACGCGCCGAACCTCCGAGAGCACCCGCCGGACGTCCGCCCGGCTGAACAGTTCGAGCGTGTCGGCGCAGTACACGGCGGTCACGCTGTCCTCGCGGACGGGGAGCGCCCGTGCGTCGCCCGGCACCGCCGTCGCCGTCTCCGTCACGCCCGCCCGCCGACAGCGTTCGTTCGCTCGTCTCACCATCCCGGGAGCGGCGTCGACGCCGAGGACGCGGCCGCGCCCTCGCAACCGGGCGGCGATGCGGACCATATCCCGGCCCGGCCCCGACCCGAGTTCGAGCACGTACTCTCCGGGGCTGGGGTCCAGATAGTTTAGGGCGACGGTCGCCGTCGTCGTCTCGAAGGGGGCGACCAGTCGGTCGTAGAGTCCACTGAATCGGTCGTACGTCTGCGCGACGGCGCGGTTCGAGACGCGCGTCCGTACCGGCGGCGTCCTGCCCATGTGTCGTCTCCGTCGCCCCTCGGTGAGTTCGCAACTCCCCCGGAGCGACTGACGTGCCCGTTCGGCTCCCGGGCGGATTGCTGTTTCGCCGTCTCGACTGCTCCGGACCGCCCCGGAGCCGGCGACTCGAACGCGCCAGGAAAGAGCGTCGCCTCGTCCAGCCCGGGCTCGTCGCCCAGTTGGTTCTCGTGGCCCAGTCGGTTCTCGTCGCCCTATCCGTGCTCAGACGGTGCGCGCTTCGAGCGGAGTTCCGGGCGCCGCGTCGGACTCCGCGAACGCTTCGAGCAGTTCCTGGTAGCGGTTGCGAATCGTGACCTCGCTCACGTCTGCGACAGCCCCCACCTCCGACTGGGTGACCGCCGCGTTCGTCAACTGCGCCGCCGCGTACAGCGCCGCGGCCGCGAGGCCGAGGGGGCTCTTCCCGACTGTGACGCCGGTCCGTTCGCCGGCTTCGAGGAGCGTCGTGGCGAGTCGCTCCGTCTCGAAGCCGAGTCCGAGTTCCGACGCGAACCGTCGGAGGTACATCGAGGGGTCCGCGAGGCGAATCTCCAGTTTCAGTTCCCGGACGAGATAGCGGTAGGTTCGCTTGAACTCGATCTCGTCGACGCGGCTGACCGAGGCGACTTCTACGAGGCTGCGCGGGGTGCCGGCCTGGCGGGCGGCGGCGTACAGCGAGGCGGTGGCGACGCCCTCGATGGAGCGGCCCGGCAGGAGGCCCTCGCCGAGCGCGCGGCGGTAGATGACCGACGCCGTCTCCCGGACGTCCTGTGAGAGACCGAGGGCGGAGGCCATGCGGTCGATTTCGCCAAGCGCCTGCTTGAGGTTGCGCTCCCTGTGGTCGCGGGTGCGGAACCGCTCGTCCCAGGTGCGCAGGCGCTGCATCAACTCGCGCTGGCGGGGAGAGAGCGTCTTGCCGTACCCGTCGCGATTCTGCCAGCCGATGCTGGTCGACAGCCCCTTGTCGTGCATCATGTTCGTCGTCGGCGCGCCGACGCGGCTCCGGTCGCCGGTGTCGTCGCCGAACGACCGCCACTCGGGTCCGCGGTCTATTCGGTCCGCCTCCACGACGAGGCCGCAGTCGCGACAGATACGCTCCCCGTGTTCTTCGTCGACCGAGAGTCGGCCGTCGCACTCCGGACAGCGGATGCGCTGGCGGGACGCCATCCGGGACGGCGCCCGTTCTCCGTGCTTCTCTGCGTCCAGTTTGACCCGTTCGCTAGTTCGTTCGCTCATGGTTTCTGGTCCCGGCGCGACACCGACGACAGGAAAAATAGCGCAGTCGGAGACGGGACGCTTACCGGAAGTGATGGTCCGGGGGCGAATAAACCTGTCGGAGAGAGAAGGACACATATCGAGCATTCGGAGCGTTCCGGGTCTCGACGGTGGCTGACGCCTGCCACTCGTCACGCCGAACCCGGTGCGTTCCGGGACTGGTCCGGCCGGAGGTCAGACGTTATTGTCGTCGGTTTCCTATCAACGAGTATAGATATGTACGACCAGATTCTCGTTCCCACGGACGGCAGTTCGAGGGCGACGGCGGCTGCCACGCACGCCCTCTCACTCGCCCGGCAGTACGACGCGCGCCTGCACGTCCTGTACGTCATGGACGTCGCCGCGGCGTCGGGGGGTCCACTCGAAGACGCGAGTTCGGTCCGGGACCGCCTCACCGAGGTCGGTCAGGAGGCCACCGGTGCCATCGAGACTCGCGCGGCGGACGTGGACGTGCCAGTCGTCACAGCACTCCTCGACGGGGCGCCGGCCGAGACAATCATCGAGTACGTCGGGGCCAACGACGTCGACCTGGTCGTGATGGGTACCCACGGTCGGTCCGGACTCCCCCGGTACCTGCTGGGGAGCGTCACCGAGCGAGTGATTCGGTCCGTCGGCGTGCCGGTGCTCACGGTGAGCCAGGTGGACCCGGACGCGACGGTGACGAACGCGTTGCAGGCGGTCACCGCCGCCAGAGACGTCCTGCAGGACAGGGGCTACGGGACCGTCCAGTTCCCGGAGGACCCCTACCTCCACGGGAACACGTGGATTGTCCGGGCCCGGGCGTCCGGCGAGACGTTCAACGTCCACGTCGACTCGGCCACAAGGGACGCCACGGTCCGGACCGTCGGCAGCGAGGATTGAACCGGTCTGCCCGGACGGGAGCGTCGCAGGAGAATCGACCCGCGGGTCCCGGAACAATCCCGAGTCTGCGATTGCGAGTTTGAAAACCTACATGAACGAACGGGATATATGTCGGCCATGGACTTTTCGCTCTCGGACGAACAGGAGGCGATGGTCGAGGAGGTCAGCCGGTTCGCGGAGAACGAGATTGCGCCCGTGGCAGCCGAGTACGACCAGGAGGAGAAGTACCCGCACGAGGTCGTCGAGAAGGCCGCGGAGATGGGTCTCACCGGCGCCCACTTTCCGCTGGAGTACGGCGGGGTGGACTACTCCTCGCTCGAGATGGCGCTCATGACCGAGGAGCTGTTCTCGGTGGACCCGGGCATCGCGCTGTGTGTCACGAGCGCCGGGTTCGGCGCGGAAGCCATCATGGAGTTCGGGACCGAGGACCAGAAAGAGCGCTACCTTCCCCCCATCACCAGCGGGGAGTCCGTGATGGGCGCGGCAATCAGCGAACCTCAGGCCGGGTCCGACGTGACCTCCATCGAGACGAGCGCCGAGAAGGACGGCGACGAGTGGGTGATAAACGGGAACAAGATGTGGATTACCAACGGCAGCGTCGGCGATTACTTCGTGGTGATGGCGGAGACGGACCCGGACGCCGACGACCGCTACTCCGGGTTCTCGCAGATAGTCGTCGAGGCCGACCGCGACGGGTTCAAAAGCGAGAAGATAACCGGGAAACTCGGCATCCGGGCCAGCGACACCGCCGAACTCGTCTTCGACGACGTTCGCGTCCCGGAGGAGAATCTCGTCGGAACCCGGGGGATGGGGTTCCTGCAGCTGATGCAGTTTTTCGACGCGACCCGGACGCAGGTCGCCGCGCAGGCCGTCGGCATCGCCAGGGGAGCCTCCGAACGCGCCCTCTCGTACGCCCAGGAGCGCGAGCAGTTCGGTCGGTCCATCAGCGAGTTCCAGGCCATCCAGCACAAACTGGCGGAGATGCACATGCTGACCGAGGCGGCCCGCAACATCACCTACAAGTCCGCCTGGCGCGTCGAGAACGACCCCGGGCAGTTGACCGCCCTGGCGTCCATGGCCAAGGCGTTCGCCTCCGACGTGGCGACCACCGTGGCGGACGAAGCGGTTCAGGTGTACGGCGGGTCGGGGTTCGTCGACGACTTCGACGTCGAACGGTTCTACCGGGACGCGAAGATTACGGAGATATACGAGGGCACCACCGAGATTCAGAAGAACATCGTCGCCAGGGAACTGCTGGGGAAGGGGTACTGATTCGGCGAGCGGGCGCGACTTCGCTCCGCGGCTGACTCCGAGGCTGATTCGAACGGGTCGTGGCGGCGGCCGGAGAGCAGTACCGTTTTGACTCCCTCCCCGCGTCTCCTAGACCGATGTCGATGTACGAGGCGGTTCGCCCGGTCCTGTTCGGGCTTCCTCCCGAACGGGCACACGAACTCGGGACGTTCGCTCTCCGGGCGGCGCAGTCGTCGGACCGCGTCCGGCGGGCGCTCCGTCGCCGGTTCCAGTTTCGCCACCCGATGCTCGAAGTGTCGGCGTTCGACCAGACGTTCCCGAACCCGCTGGGCGTCGCGGCGGGGTTCGACAAGAACGCCGAGGTGACCCACGCCCTCTCGGACCTCGGGTTCGGATTCGTGGAGGTCGGCACCGTGACGCCGTACCCGCAGTCGGGGAATCCCCGGCCGCGGATGTTCAGGCTCCCCGAGGACGAGGCGGTCATCAACCGGATGGGGTTCAACGGACAGGGGGCAGAGCGCGTCCGCGACCGGTTCGAGACGGGCGGAACGCCCCCCGTTCCCGTTGCGGTGAACGTCGGGAAGATGAACACCTCGGACGCCGACGAGGCCATCGAGGACTACCGGCGGGCGTTCTCGCGCCTGTACGACCACGCGGACCTGTTCGTCGTGAACGTCTCCTGTCCCAACACGCCCGAGGCGTACGACCAGGGCGACCCGGCGCACCTCCGTCGGACGTTCTCGACGCTCGACGCCGAGAACGAGGCGGACAAGCCAGTCCTCGTGAAGGTCGGCCCCGAGGAGGAGCGCGCGGACCTCGCGGCCCTGGTGGACGTCGTCGAAGAGCACGAGGTGGACGGCGTCGTGGCCACCAACACGACCACGTCTCGGGACGGCGTCCAGTCGCCGAAGCGCGACGAGTGGGGGGGCCTCTCGGGGAAGCCCCTCGAGACGCGGGCCACCGAGGTGGTCCGAACGCTGTACGGCCTCACGGACCTGCCTATCGTCGGCGTCGGCGGCGTCGACTCGGTCGAGAGCGCCTACCGGAAAATCAGGGCCGGGGCGACGCTCGTCGAGGCGTACACGGGGTTCATCTACCGGGGACCGTCGCTGGCGCGGGACGTAAACCGCGGGCTGGTCGAGTTGCTGCGACGGGACGGCTTCGACTCGGTGTCGGCGGCCGTCGGCGTCGACGCCGGGTGAGCGGCCGCCGTTCGACAGTCCCGCAGAGGTGTCGAGACGCACTCTCCGCAGACGGTCGTTCTCCCCGGCTGAGAACGGTGCCTGCGTATTTTCTCCGGACCAGTCAACTACTATCCATGTACAGCCACATTCTTCTCCCTACCGACGGCACGCCCGGGACCGAGTGGGCCGCAGAACACGCACTCTCGCTGGCGGCCGCCTACGACGCCCGCCTGTCCGTCCTGTACGTGGTCGACGAGTCGTCTCTCCCGGTGGACGCACACGCCCAGTCGGCGCTCCAGGAGCTCCAGTCGCTGGGGCGCGAGTCCGTCGACGCCGTCGTCCGGCAGGCCCACGAGCGCGAGATTCCGGAAGTTCGGCCGGTCGTCCGACAGGGGACGCCGCACCTCTCGATTCTGGACTACGCCCGGACGGAGGGGTGTGACCTCGTGGTGATGGGGACTCACGGGCGCACCGGCCTCTCGCGGTACCTCCTGGGGAGCGTCACCGCCCGGGTGCTCCGCAAGGCTCGCATCCCGGTCCTCGCCGTTCCGATGTGACCCCTGCGCGTCGGGCCCTCGCGGGCCCGCGAGAGGGTGGACGAAGATATCTAATTGTAATACGTAGACTGACATTTTGACATTTCCGCGGCTATCCGGTGGGTCCGGCGACAGCAGGATGAGCAATTGTAGATATATTTCGGATATTTCATCGATTATTCGATTCGTACAGAGGATTACCGTGACAAAATACAACTGACTGAGACATCTTCTCTTCGGCCACTGGGCGCCGGAGACTCGATGTACAATAATATACGCACAAACCTCGGTGTCGAAGTCGCTGCGCGCAGAGGCTGTTGGCCGAGTCAGCGCGCACGGCCACCGCGTTTCGTGATGACGGGCGGGGTGGGTCGTATCGCCGAACCGGTACTGACTTGGCGTCCCCTCAAGTATGCCACCCCTATGGAACGTGTAGTCACAGTAGTTCCGGAAGCAGGGTTACACGCGCGCCCGGCGTCCAAGTTCGTCGAGACTGCCAACGAGTACGACGCGGAGATTACCATCGCCCCCGCGGACGACGACCAGTCGGCGGTGAACGCGGGGAGTATGCTCGGCGTCACCGGCCTGGGCGTGAAAAGCGGAGAGGACGTGCGCCTCGTCGCGGAGGGCGAGGACGCGGAGGAAGCCCTCGACGCACTGGAAGCGGTCCTCTCGACGCCCGAAGAAGACGAATAGCAGCGTGGTCCGGCCGCGGCTACACTGTCGGACGGCCGAAATCGTCTGTCCGGGACGTGTCCCGGAGGAGTGCCTCTGACGAGTAGCGGAGTGAGAATGACACGTTGCCCGTGTGTCGGAGAGACAGCCCACACTGTGCGGAACGGCGTACTGTTCCCGCGCCGAGTAGACGAGACCTCATCGTAGGTGGGACTGCAATTATCCCATGCTGTCGCGATTACTTAATCGTTTTGAAAAATAATCGGAATTGCCGCGGCGTTGCGTCACTCGGTGACCTTGAGAGCGGGCGTGTCCGCCGGGGCCGAGAGGAGCTCTTTCAGTTCGTCGTCGACGGCGAGCACCGTTATCGAGGCGCCCATCATGTCCAGCGAGGTCATGTAGTCGCCCACCCAGGCGTCCCAGGTGACGAGGCCCTCGTCGTCGAGAATCTGCTGGAGCTTGCGGTTGACGACGAACAGCTCGGAGAGCGGGGTACCGCCCATCCCGTTGACGATGGTCGCCACTTCCTGGCCCTCGTCGAGTTCGAGGTCCTCCAGGACCTTCTGGGTCAGGTGCTCGGTAATCTCGTCGGCCGACTGGACCTCGGTCCGCTCGGTGCCCGGTTCGCCGTGGATACCGATTCCCAGTTCCATCTCGTCGTCGCCCAGGTCGAACGTGGGTTCGCCCTTCTCCGGCGTGACACAGGAGGTCAGCGCCATCCCCATCGTCCCGACGTTGTCGATGACCTTCTCGGCGACTCGCTTTACCTCCTGCAGGTCGTCCCCGCGGGCGGCCGCCGCGCCGGCCACCTTGTGGACGAAGATGGTGCCACAGACGCCGCGTCGACCCGACGTGTACAGCGAGTCCTCGACGGCGACGTCGTCGTTGACGACGACCTGCTCCACCTCGACGTCCTCCATGTCGGCCATCTCGGCGGCCGTGTCGAAGTTCATCACGTCGCCCTCGTAGTTTTTCACCACGCAGAGTACGCCCGCGCCGCCGTCGCAGGCCTGAATCATCTCGTTCAACTGGTCGGCCGTCGGCGAAGTGAAAATCTCACCCGCCGCCGCGCCGTCGAGCATCCCGTCGCCGATGTACCCGCCGTGTGTCGGCTCGTGGCCGCTGCCCCCGCCGGAGACGATGCCGACTTTGTTCTCTACCGGGGCGTCCTCGCGAACCAGCACTTCGATGCCGTCGAGCCGTCGAAGCCTGTCCGGGTGGGCCGCGACCATCCCATCGAGCATTTCGTCGACGACGTCTTCGGGGTCGTTGATCAGCTTCTTCATGGTCCGTTTCCAAGGACACTGCACATTAGTAAATAATTTTCCACCATGAATCACTGCTGAGCCCCCAGAACGCCACCTCGACCGATTTTCTGCGGTCGGATTTCGTATCAGAATTGAAATAGATGGGGCGCCCGACGGTGTCGGGTCCTCGGTGACTCACTCGCGGGCGCCGGAGAGGGCCCGTTCGACAGTCGCCACGTCCGAGCGCAGCCGGTGGGTCGAGAAGTTCCCAGTCGCCCGGCCGCCCGTGTGCCAGCGCTTCTCCGTCACGCCCCGCGAATCGAACTCCGTCAGTAGCTCCCGGACGCGGCGCCCCGAGAGCGGGCTGACGGCCTCGTCGCGGCAGACGTCCCGGTACCGGTCGTACACCGCCGCAGACCTGGGCGGTCCTTCGCCGTCGACCGTCAGCGACCGGAGCGCCTCGAGGACGAACCAGGCGTGGTCCGTCACGTTCGAGAGTTTCCGCGTCAGTCGGCGTACTTCGACCCGTCGAATCGCCTCTTCGAGGATGGACTCGTCGATCGTCCGGACCTCCCTCGCCTCGGCGACGTCACCCGCGGTACGCATCAGGTCCAGTACGGTCCGTGCGCCCTCCGATTCCGCCGCGAGGGAGACGATTCGGTCTGCGACAGCGGGGGGCAGCGCGTCGCCGACGAACGCCTCACGGCGGCTATCGAGAATTCGGTGAAGCGCCGTCGAGTCGTAGGGGTCGAACGCGAACTCGTGGTCCCTCAGCATGTCGCGCACCGACGGGTCGAGGTTCCGGACGCGCGCTGGGTCGTCGCTGAGCGTCACGAGCGTGACCTGCGTCGACTCGTGGTCCGAACAGAACCGGACCAGCCCCTCCAGCGAGTCCGGGTCGACGTACTCGATTCGGTCGAGGACGAGCAGCGCCGCGTCGTACCGTGCGTCCAGTATCCGCCGGAGTCGGTCGTAGTAGTCCGCGACGGACACCCCCCGCTCGGGAATCTCGATGCCGGTTTCCGGTCCGTTCAACCGGGCGGCGAACTGGCGAACCATCCTCGCTTCGGTCTGCGCGCGAAGTCCGTCGACGACTGCGAACGTCGCCGCCAGTCCCTGCTCGGCGGCGTACAGCACCTGTCGCTCGACCACGTAGCGGGCACAGAGCGACTTGCCGGTTCCGACCGGCCCGACGATCAGTACGTCGTCGGGTTCCTGCCCGAAGATGACCGGATTGAGCGCGTCGTCGAGGTACGCAATCTCCTCCTCGCGCGCGACGATGGCGTCCCTGCGTGGAACGAATTCTGGCGTCAGTATCTCTCGGTTCGCGTACGGCGTCTCGGTGCGGGCGGGGTCGTCTGCCATGGGCGTGGTCGTCTGTTTCCCGTTGGTTGGTGCTGCGTCACAATAAACGCTCGCTTTCAGTAGACTGGAAGTGTACTCTGTCGTGCGATTTTGACTGGAAACGCGGTAGATGTTACAGGTGTGATATCATCTCCCCCGATTCGACGGAGTATCGGTCGAATTCGCCGGTGTCTCGGCCTCACCTGCGAATTGCCTATTCGACTGGAAGCGTGGTAGTGCGTCGTCTGTGCAGTGTGGCCCGACGCGACGAACGCCTCGATTTCTACGCCTCGTCCCCACTACTCCTGAATTTTGACTGGAAATTCGGTGTGTCTCTAGAGCGTCGTCCCGTCTACGTCCTGGATGCCGCGAACGTCCGACCTCTGAACTGGACGAAAACCGCCGCCGTTGCTCGCTGCGTCCCGTCGGAGGGTCGGCGACCATTACGAATATAGGCTTGTAAATGCGAAGCCGTTGTCGACCGCCGTTGCCGCGAAGGACGTCGAGAGTTCTCGTCGGACTCGCCTGCCCTTCACGCTCACTGGAAGAGAACTCTTTGTATATCGTGAACAATCACGATAGAATGCTCCCAGAGATGTGACGCATCGACGCATTTGTACCGTACGAACATGATTAATTAATATTCTTTCAATCAGTGTTGAAATATTCGATTTGTTCACGGACTGCGCTGTTCCCGAGCAGAAAATAAAATTATAAACAGATACAGCACCGGTGCAGCAATGGGTGCTCACGACAAGAGCTCGTTCTCTCCGGTAATTCGACAGGTCGAAAAAGTGCGCCAGACCGCAATGTGTACGAATACTTTCGATTCACACGTCAGTTCGGTGACCCTGCGGACCGGCAATCTCGGCTCGCAGGTACCGATTTGCGGCGGAACACGTCTTGAGGGGGCGGATGAGACAGTATTACTGTTCCCACACGCTCGTCTCTGTATCGGACTGAGAACCGGCGCAGAACTGATATACCCCCACCCGCTATGTTGAGGTATGCGCCTCGGGGGCGGGCCGGGGTACCCTGGAGAAGTGTAATTATGGAACGACTCACAACGAAGCAAACGGCTGTCCGTGAGAATTCACTCGAGAAACGCACCCTCAGGGTGGTTTTCGAACTGGAGCCGAAAGAGGACTGTCCGTTTCAACAGGTCGACGGGAAGATCGAGGCGCTCCAGGGGCAGGTCATGGGGGGGTCGTGCCAGTGTGACTTCATCGTGAACGACGACGACAGCGAGTACGTCGGTCACAACTCGAAGACCGTGGACGACGGGGACTGCATCTGCTGTCAGTTCAGCACGCACGGGTGCGTTCCCCACATCGTGGACGTGGGCCCCGACTCGATGGTCATCTCGACGTTCGCGTCCCACCGCGACGACGTCTGGAACCTCATCCAGGACCTCGAAACCGTCTCCAGGCGGGTGAAGCTCCGCAGTATCTCCGACATCGGCGAACAGTCGATGGGGACGCTCCGCCAGGTCGACCTCTCGACGCTGTCTGACAAGCAGTCGGAGGCGCTCCGGGCGGCTATCGCCGGCGGGTACTACGACCGGGACCGGGACCTGTCGCTGTCGGAACTCGCAGAGGAGTTCGGCATCTCGAAGCAGGCCCTCTCCCAGCGACTGCTGACCGCCGAGGAGAAGGTCATGGAGCAGTTGTTCACCGTCGAGTGACCGGCAGACGGTTCCCAGCAACTGACAATCGAGGAGACGTATATTCTCGCCGCCCCCGATTGTCCGCACAGTGAGCGGACGGTCCGGTCGTCCGGCGACCCGGTTCGCACCGGTGTGACGCAGGGCCACCGGCGCCGTCCGCGGGAGGGACCAATGACCCACGACCATCCCGGACCATCCCCGCACGAATCGACGACAGACGCGAACCGACACCCCGGGGACCCCGCCGACGCGGCGACGGACCGCGGGGGCCACCCGCACGGACACCCCGGTGGCCACCCCCACGGGGACGAGTCACCCGGTCACCCGCACGGAGACGGGGCGCCGGACAGCGGGAGCGACCGACCGAGTCGCGACTTCGACCGAACGCCGCTCATCGTCACCTGGGAGGTGACGCAGGCCTGCGGCCTGACCTGCGACCACTGCCGGGCGGACGCTAACCCGGACCGCGACCCGGGCGAACTGACCACAGAGGAGGGGAAAGCCCTCGTCGACCAGGTCGTCTCGTTCGGGACGCCCCCGCCGATTCTGGTACTCTCGGGCGGGGACCCGCTCGAACGGCCCGACCTCTTCGAGGTCATCGACTACGCGACGGCCCACGGGCTGCCGACGGCGGTGACGCCGGCCCCGACCGAGAATCTGACCGCCGAGACCATCCAGCGGTTCGCCGACAGCGGCGTCGACCGCATCGCCCTCTCGCTCGACGGCGCGACCGCCGACCGGCACGACGCCTTCCGCGGCGAGGAGGGGTCGTACGAACTCATCCGGCGTGCCGCCCGCCAGGCGGCGGCCGCCGACCTCCCGATTCAGATCAACACGACGGTGACGGCGAACACCGTCGAGGACCTCCCGGCCATCGCCGACCAGGTGGCGGAACTGGGCGCCGTGATGTGGGAGGTGTTCTTCCTGGTCCCCATCGGGCGCGGCGAAGAACTCGACCAGCTGTCGCCGGAACGCGCCGACGACGTGATGGCGTGGCTCTACCGCCGCCAGCGCGACGCGCCGTTCCGGGTCATCACCGTCGAAGCGCCGCAGTACCGGCGGGTGGCCCGCGAGATAGAGCGCGAGGAGTCGGGCCGGAACGTGCGGGTCGGCTCCACCCGCGCCGGCAAGGGGTTCGTCTTCGTGAGCCACCGGGGTGAGGTGTTCCCCTCCGGGTTCATGCCCAGGTCCGTCGGCGACGTCCGCGAGGACGACCTCGTGTCGCTCTACCGGGACTCGCAGTTCATGAAGCGCCTCAGGGACCCCCGCCAGTACGCAGGCGCCTGCGGGACCTGCGACCTGCGGGACCTGTGTGGCGGGTCGCGCTCGCGCGCCTTCGCGGCGACCGGCGACCCCTTCGCCAGCGACCCGCTGTGCCCGCTGGTCGAGGAGACGGCTCGGCCGTCGGACTGACCGCTCACCGGTTCGGGGGCGCGAGAAATCGAATCGAGACCCTCGAGGGGAGCGACCGCCCGCCGGGCGCTCGGTCGCGTTTCGTTATCCCTGCCAGCGGCGCCGGAGACCGCCCAGGATGCCCGTACACATCTCGCAGTCTGCGCAACTGAGCGACGCGCAGTCGAACGAGTCCCCGCAGCGGGGGCACTGGAGCGTCTCGGTCGGGTCGAAGTCGTAGCCGCAGGTCGGACAGTTCACAGGCCCATCACCACCGCGAGGACGGCGCCGACGGCGAACGCGACCATCCAGGACCCGGCCCACATCAGCACGCCGCTTTTCGCGTCCCGCTCTTTGACGATCATCATCATCGAGAGGATGCACGGGACGAACAGCGTGATGACGACCAGGCCGACGAACGTCTCGGCCGGCCCGAGAGCCATGTCGGTCATGCCCGCGGCGGCGAAGTCACGGCGGACCACGCCGAGGACCAGCACCTCGGCGAACGCCGCAGGGAGGCCGACCAGCGAGGTCAGCGGCCGGAGGCCCTCCTGGATGACCTCGAGCATGCCGACGTACTTCAGGACCGAGAAGGCGACGGCGGTCACCGCGAACAGGGGGGTCGCCTCCCGGAGGAAGCCGTAGGTCCGCTTCCAGGTCTTCCTGAGGATGTTCCCAAGGCGGGGCACCCGCATGCGCGGGAGTTCCGTGATGAGACCCGTACTCTCGCCCGGGAGCGCCTTGTCGAGCGCCACGCCGGCGAGACCGAACACGAGCAGCAGCACGCCGAGGTAGCCGAACCACCAGACGAGGCCGAGACCGGCCAGGAGCCCCATGATGACGCCTAGCTGCGCCGAGCAGGGAATCGCCAGCCCGAGAAGGCCGGTGGCGATGAGTCGCTCCCGGCGCGACCCCATGATGCGAGTCGTGATGACGGCCATCGTGACGCAGCCGACGCCGACGATCATCGGGATGATGGCGCGGCCGTTGAGGCCGATGCGCGTCAGTCCGCGGTCGGTGAGCACCGCGAGGCGGGGCAAGACGCCAGAGTCCTCCAGCAGTCCGATGGCGAAGTAGAACGCCACCACGAGTGGTAACAGCACCCCGACGAGGTACTGCACCATCACCGTCACCAGCCCGAGGCTGTCGTTGATGAGGACGAACCGGACCGGTTCGGCCCACCCGGCGGCCGGGAGCGCAGACGTAACTATCTCGCGGGCGAGCGGGTTGTACCACCCGGCGAACACCTCGGTCTCCATGAAGTCGACCAGTCGCTGGGCGACGAGGTCACCGATGACGAAGTAGATGAGACCGAGGAGGCCGAGCAGTATCGGCGTCCCCGTCAGGGGGCGCAACAGCAGGTCGCTCACCCGGTCGGCCACCGCCGCGCGGTCCTCGGCCGGATCGACCACGCGGTCGACGACGTCGCCGACGCGGTTCCGGCGCTGCCGGTAGATGTCGTCGCGCAGGCCGGTGTCGACGAACGACACCGCACCGCCGTCGGCCGCGACGGGGCCCCGGTTGGCCACCTGGTCTGCGGTCCGTTCGTCGCCCTCGACGAGGAGCGTCTTCTCCGCGCGCGTCGCCTCGATGCCGTCGGGCAGGTCGTCGAACCAGTCCTCGATGGGCGTCCGGTCGGGCGCCGTGGCCTCGTCGAGTCGGGCAGCCACCTCGTCGACGCCCGTCCCGTCGACGGCGACCGTCGGGACCACCGGGACCCCGAGCGCCCGTTCGAGGCGCTCTGCGTCGACGTCCGTCCCGTCGCGTTGGGCCTCGTCGACCATGTTCAGGACCACCAGCGTCGGGAACCCCATGTCGAGCAACTGGAGCGTGAGAAACAGGTCCCGGTCCAGGTGCGTCGCGTCCACGACGTTGAGTACCGTGTCCGCCTGGAGGACCAGGTCCCGGGTCACGCGCTCCTCCTCGTTGAACGAGGAGATGCCGTAGGCGCCGGGCGTGTCCACCAGCGTCCGCCCCTCGAACGGCGCGACGGTCGTCTCGACGGTCGTCCCCGGGTAGTTCGATACGTCCACTTCGGCGTCGGCGAGTTCGTTGAACAGACAGCTCTTCCCGACGTTCGGTGCCCCGACGAGCGCCACCGTCCCGTCGGGGGGTCCGTCGCCATCTACCGCCTGGTCACAGTGACATGACATACGTTATCAGTACTCTATAGTAATCTGTTTCGCCACCGGGTTCCCGACGGCGAGTTCCGTATCGTTCCGCCGGATGACGACCGGTCCGTTCGTCACCCGATGCCGGCACTCGACGTCGCCGTCCAGGAATCCGAGGCGGAGAAACTGCGCCCTGACCTGGTCGTCGGGCACGTCCGAGATGTGAAACACCTGCCCCGGAGTCACGTTCGCAAGGTCTCGATTCACTTTAGGCCCACCTAACTCGATGTAGGTTTAGGTACACCCAAAAACCCTCGCCGATTCCCAGACCGTGAGAACACCAGGGGAGAGCGGTCGTACCCCGATTGTAGCGGACGTGTGTCGAACGTCACTGTCGATGGTGCCCTGTTCACCCCGCGGGACGGCGGCCCGCATCGTCTCTCGAACACCCGTACCTCTGGCTTCCTCGTCTCGCACACCTTTCCGCCGAGGACTCGAAGCGGCCGCACCATCTGCGCCGGGCGTATTCGACGTCATCTCCGTCCCGGGTGAGTCTGCTACACACGTGTGCGCGAGGTTTGCAATATCTGACCGGAGCGCTGACGTCGCAGGTGGTCCGACGGGCGGCCCTGTACCGAACTTTACATAGGACTCGGCGTTTCCCGTTCGGTTACGCGGACCCGGCGGGGGTGGCGTCGGGGCAACGACCGACGGCCGAATACGACGGTCTGGAGGCTCCCTCTCCGGAACCGTCGCTGTTGCACCTGTGGTCGGCGCGCCCGCGACGCGAACCGACGGTCGCTCGGGTGTCCACTTTCCCACAGAACTCAGACACATCCGCACATCCTGTCGGAAATGGTGATAGGTTCGCGTGGGATGCTACCAAGCCGAGATACCCGGTTAATTGGGGCAAGAATCACCTCATTACGTCGCGCCGAGCTATCTATATCAAAGAATGTTCGGCGCTCGCCAACCGAGCTGGGATTTCAGATTTTGCGGATTAGAGCCCCGAAACTACCGAATTCAGCGTTCACAGTTGTGCGCACCGACGGCGGCGTCCCGCGGCGCTCTGTCCGATATTGCCGACCCCACATAAGAGCTTGACTGGTCAAAACCAATTGCTATCGTGTGGGATACGCAATCGTAACGTGTAGACGGGATAGTAATCACAAATCAGACAAAACCGCCGACGATGGAGCTGGTGACCGTCCCTGTCAGGGGGGGCGGCGACCGACGAAGGAGTCGGGGTGACGAATCCTTCCGCGACGCACCGACGGGGTGCTCACCGCGGACCCGTCCGAACGGCAACCCACACGGAGGCGACCTCGATGAGTAAATCTGAACACGTAGACGACAACGATTCGACGCGACTGCGGCGGCGTTCGTTCCTCAAGGCTGGGGGGGCAACGGCGGCCGCACTGTCGCTCGGAGGTATCGGCGCGGAATCGCTCGGCACGGGCACCGCATCGGCGGCAGAAGGCTCGTCCGACGCAGAGAACGGCTGGGTAGCGAGCGGCACCTGTTGGGGCTGCCACCAGGTGTGCGGACAGCGCGTCCGACTCGAGGACGGCAAGGCCGTCCAGATCGACGGCGTGGAGGGCCACCCGCGAGGCAGTGCCGGGCCGGGCCGGAAAGGCACGCTGTGCTCGAAGTCCTACGGGCAGGTCGAGAAGGTATACGACCCCAAGCGCATCAAACAGCCCTACGTCCGAAAGAACGGCCAGCTGAAGAAGGCCTCCTGGGACGAGGCGTTCAAGGTAGCGGCCGAGAAACTCGAGAAGTTCAGGGAGGAGCACGGCCCCGAGAAGCTCCTCATGATGGAGGGGTACGACACGACCGACGTGTGGAAACACCTCATCATGGACATCTACGGCAGTCCGAACAAGGTGGGCCACCGCACCATCTGCCACGGTCCCTGGTCGTACACCTGGGGCTGGATGGGCGGCGTCGGACGTCCGTACCCGGACTACCAGAACGCCGAGTACCTCATCCAGTGGGGTCGGAACGCCATGGAGTCGTTCAACGGTCAGTGGCAGCCCAAGGGCATCCTCGACGCCAAGGAGAAGAACGACGCCACCGTCGTCACCATCGACCCGCGGTACACCAAGACCGCGCAGCACTCCGACGAGTGGCTCCCCATCAAGCCCCGGACCGACGGCGCGCTCGCCCTCGCGATGGGCAACGTCATCATCGAGGAGGGGCTGTACGACGAGGAGTTCGTCAGCGACTACACCTACGGCTTCGAGACGTACAAGGAGGCCGTCGCCGACAAGACGCCCGAGTGGGCCGAGGAGATAACCGGCGTCGAGGCCGGCAAGATACGGGAAGTCGCTATCGGCTTCGCGAAGGCCGCCCCGAACTGTCACGCCACCATCTGGACCGGCCTGACCAACGCCGGTAACGGCCAGAAGGCGTCGCAGAACATCCACGCGCTCAACGCGCTCGTCGGCAACATCGACCGACCGGGCGGCGTGCGCTACTGGAGTTCGCCGACGGACCTGAAAGACGCCTACAGCGTCAAGGGCGTCGAGTTCCCGAAGAACCAGAAGGGACGCCCCCAGCCGATGGACGACTACGAGGAGTACCCGTTCCACCACGTGCGGGGCCTCGCCCACTCCATCATGCCCGAAGCGGTCGAGAGGGGCGACATCGCGGGCGCGTTCATGTACTGGTTCAGCCCCGTCAAAAACTCCAACGCGGACGACTGGCTGAAGGCGCTGGACGAGATGGACCTCGTCATCGCGCTCGACGCCTACTGGGACGGCGCGACCAAGAAGGCCGACGTCGTCTTCCCCGAGGCGTCGCAGCTAGAGAAGCCGATGCTCGCCAGCGGCGGTCCGGGCTCGTACCCGACCCGCGGGTGGGTCACCGGCTCGAAGGCCGCCGTCGAACCCCAGTGGGACACCAGGACCGGCTACCAGATCATGACCGGTCTCGCCGACGCCATGGGCTACGGCGACTACTTCCCCTGGGAGACCAAAGAGGAGAAGATCAACGACGCGCTGTCGGGCATGGGGATGACGCTCGACGAACTCGACGAGAAGAGCTACGTCGTGGCCGGCGAGTACGGCTACGAGCAGTGGAAGGACGACGGGTTCGGCACGGCGACCGGCAAGTTCGAGTTCGACCTGGACAACGTCGACTCCTACGCGAAGGCCGCCGAGCAGGCCGGCTTCTCGACCAGGCCGGAGTACGTCCCGCCGGGAACGCTGATGGAGAACCAGGTGCCCGACGACGAGTACCCCCTGGAGTTCACCGACGCGTTCAACGAGTACATCTCGCGCGCCCAGCAGCAGGCGTTCGCCGTCAACCGCTACGAGTACCACAAGCGGTTCGGCGTCGAGGACAAGGACTACGACGGGAACCTGCTCCAGATAAACACCAAGGACGCCCGCAAGCGCGGCATCGAGACGGGCGACATGGTGACCGTCGAGTCGCCTGCGGGGAGCATCGAACTGATGGCGTACGTGACCGAGGGAATCCGTCCCGGGTTCGTCACCACCAACCTCGGCTGGGGCAAGGGCTCTGTCGCCCCGAACGAGGTCGGTGGCAACTCGATGGTGCTCCACAACGCGCGCCAGCTAGACCCCATCTCGGGTCAGGTCGACCGCCACATCAAGGTGGAGGTCGCGAAAGGAGGTGACAACTAATGAGTAAAAACAGCGAGCAGTGGGTCTTCTACTTCGACCCGGAGAAGTGTATCGGCTGTCACGCCTGCTCGTCGATGTGTAAGACCCAGAACGACCTGGACTACGACGGTCCCGCGTTCCGGTCCGTGACGCACGTCGGCGAGGGCGAGTTCCCGGACTACAACGAAACGGCCGTCTCGATGGCGTGTATGCACTGTGGCAACGCGCCCTGTGAGAAGGTCTGTCCGACCAACGCCATCACGAAGCGCGACAGCGACGGTATCGTGACCGTCGACCGCGACAAGTGCGTCGGCTGTCACTACTGCTCCTGGGCGTGTCCCTACGGCGCACCCAAGTTCGACGACGAGGAGGGGCTGATGATGAAGTGTCACATGTGTCTCGGCAACGGGCCGGGCGCGGGCGACGGCGAGCCCCCGAAGGGCACCGGGTTCGAGTCCACGGCGTGTGTCGAGACCTGCGTCGGTGGCGCACTCGACGTCGGCCCCATGAGCGAGATGGAGAAGAAGGCCTCGGACGAGGCCGCCGAGCGGTTCGCCGAGAGCGACGGCAACGTCATCATCGAATCGCAAGTCGACATCGAATCGGCGGGCAAGCGTTGAGGTGACCTGACATGGGAGCAACGGAAGTCGAAGCGAGTTCCTCCGTGGTCGCCCGCCGGTGGCGCGCCATCACGGCAGCCGTCGTCACCGTCGTCGCTGTAGCCGCGCTGCTGTTCTGGATGGACACGCTGGGTGCGGGGCCGAACCCGTACGTCATCGTCAGCCAGGGCCAGCAGGGGTACGTCGCGCGGAAGGCTCCCTACGACGCCTACAACCGAATCTGGCTCGCCGTTCGCGGCGGCCTCGGCCTGTACATCACGAGCGTGTTCGTCATCGTCGCCGGGCAGCTACTCGGCACCTGGCGTCGGTACCTCTCGGACGGAGGTGACCACTGATGGCGACCGCATCGCGGACGAGCGAGGCGGTACTCGACCGGTTCAACGACGTCCAGGTGTACGTCCACGGCCTGCTCGCGGCGAGCATCTTCGCGCTGTGGCTGACCGGGTTGCCCCTCACGTTCAACGAGCCGCTGGGCTGGATCATCACCCTCATCGGGCACACCAACGTGGTCATCGCCCACGTCGCGGCCGGCGTCGCCCTCATCGGCTCGATGGTGTACCTCACCGTCTACATGGCGCTGGGCCTGGTCGTCGGCGAGACGACCCTCCGGAACGTCCTTCCGCGACTTGACGACGTCCGCGAGGGCATCCAGCAGGTGAAGTGGCTCGCGGGCGTGGGCGACGAACCGCACTCGCACAAGTACACGGTCCTGCAGAAGGCCGAGATATGGATCATCGCCTTCGAGGTGGGCGTGATGTCGGTGACCGGACTGCTCCTCTGGTACGTGGGCGTCCTCTCGCCGGCGTCGCCGAACCCCCTGATGCTCATCCTCCGCGACGTGCACGCTATCGTCGCGGTGACGATGCTGATGGGTATCGTGTTCCACCTGTTCATGACCCACGTCGCGGAGTACCCCCTCGACCGGTCGATGTTCGACGGGAAGGTCGACCTGGGGCGCGCCTGCGAGGAGTGGCGCGCCTGGGCCGAGGAGGAACTCCAGGGCCCCGCAAACCACCCCTGCGAGGAGTCGACGCACTCGACGATTCTGACCGGCGGGATGGTGCTGGGCATGCTGCTGTTCGGGGTCATCTGGACCGGTATCATCCTGGAGTACGTGCTCTCACCGCTCCCGACGGGCGGTCCGAGCCTCATCCAGAACGTCACGCCGAACACGTTGCCGGCGGGGCCGATGGGGATGGCGTACTTCGTGGGGCTGAACGCCGCCGCACTCGTCATCCTCGTGTCCGTCGGGGCGCTGCTGTACGGCTTTAGCCTCCGCTGGGGCATCGCCGAGTAGCGGCCCCCCACCCGTCGGCGTTCCCAGAGTTAGATAATCGCCGCAAGAAGGAAGCAGTGAACAGGCAATGAACCAGTAGAGATGACCGACGCCGCACCCGAGTCCGCAGACGAGTGGGCAGACCTCTACTCGTTGCTGGCGGAGTGTTTCAAGCACCCCGACGACCAGTTCGTCCGGGACGTCCAGTCCGGACTCCTCGAGGACGAACTCGGGGAGTACGTCGACGCGCTCTCCCTGTCGGCGGTGGACGTCGTTCCGCCCGACGTCGACGAGGGGCGCATCAACGAGGAGTACCTCGCGATGTTCGAGGCCTACGAGACGCCGTACGCCGTACCGGCCGAGTCGCCGTACGAGGAGTGGTACGGCGACTACGACGGCGGACTGCTCGGGGGGCCCGCCGCCACGGAGATGGAACGCCGCTACGAGGCGCTGGGTGTCGAACCGCCGAACGAGTACCCGGCCGACCACGTCGCACTCCTCCTGGAGTACGCCGCACTGCTGCTCGAACACGGGCAGCACGACGAGTACGTGCAGTTCCTCGACGAGCACTTCGACTGGATTCCGGCGTTCGGCCGGGCGGCCGAGTCGGCGGCGGCCGAGTCGGCGTTCTACCGGTGGGCGGTCCGGGTACTCGTCGACGCCGTGCACGAGGCGCGCGAACGAAGCGGGGTCCCCCACCCCGACGAGGAGACGGTCGAGGAGATGGTGCGCCGCACCGGGAGCGAGTGACCGGTGTCGCCGCGGCGCCGCACCCCGGCGGCCGTTCGGCGTCGGACCGGCCGGAGCTATCGGACAGAACGGAGCCGAACGATGACAGACACGAACGACCCACAGGCGAACAGGGCGGTAGAGATACGGGGCGAGCGGACGGTGTCGATACCGGCCATCGGTCCGCCGGCGGCGTACGCCACGGTAGACCGGTCGGTGACGTTCGACTGCGCCACCGGCGAGGAGACGACGGGCCGGTGGTGGGGGATTCCGGTGGCCGACCTCGTCGACGAGGCGGCGATGCCGGACGACACCACCCACCTCCTCGTCGAGGGGAGGGACGGGCACACGGCCTGCGTGGAGGTGCTGAACGCCCTCGACGGCGTCCTCGCGTTCGCGAAGAACGGCGACAGGTTCGACCGCCCGCGGTTCGTCGCCCCGGGCATCCGCGGCGCACGCTGTGTCCACGACGTCAGTCACATCGAGGGCGTCGCGCTCGAACCGGGGGCGGACCGCGAGTCCTACGAGACCATCACGGCCGAGGACAAGGGCGAGGGGTTACTCGCGACGGACGACGCGTGACGATGCGCGGTGAGAGGGTTCGTATCGCGCGTGCCGGCCGGAACGACTGGTCGCTCGGGGGACGGATTCCGCCCCCGCGGAACACCGGCGAGTGAGAGACCGACGGGTCGCCGCCGCGTCGGCCCGCCGGAGTCGAGACGCGAACCGGGCAGCAGGCGACGCAGGGAGGGGGGCGCGCTCCCGTACCCCACAGCGCCCACGAGACGAAAGCCATGTTCAACAGAACGCCGGACGTCGTGTTCTTCCATCCGCCGAGTATCTACGACTTCCGCGACCGACCAGAGGCACTCGGACCCATCAGCGACGTGATTCCGTCGTCGCCGGTCTTCGAGATGTACCCTATCGGCATCACGAGTATCGCCGACTACCTCGAACAGCACGGCTACGACGTGCAGCTCATCAACCTGGGCTACCAGATGCTCCAGAACCCGGACTACGACCCGGACCTGGAACTCGAACGGTCGAGGGCCCGGTTCTTCGGAATCGACCTCCACTGGTTGCCCCACGCTCACGGTGCGCTGGAGACCGCAAAGCGGCTGAAGGAGACACACCCGACGCGACCGGTCATCTTCGGGGGCATCAGCTCCTCGTACTACCACCGCGAACTCGTCGAGTATCCGTTCGTCGACTACGTCATCCGGGGGGACTCCACCGAGGAACCGATGCTCCAGCTGGTCGAGGTACTCGAACGGGGCGGCGACCTGAACGCCGTGCCGAACCTCACCTGGCAGCAGAACGGCGAGACGATGGTCAACCCCATCGAGTTCGTCCCCGACAACCTGGATTACGCCTCGCTCCCGTCGTACACGTACGTCATCCGGTCGGTGTTCAAGTACGGGAGCCTCAGCAAGGTCCTCCCGCACCAGAAGTGGCTCGACGACCCCATGACGCTGCTGTTGACGTCCCGCGGGTGCGCGCTGAACTGCGCGTTCTGCGGGGGGTCGGCGACGGGATACCGGAACGTCCTGGGCCGGGACCGACCGGCGTTCCGCTCGCCGGAGACGCTCATCGAGGACGTCCGCGAGATTCAGTCGTTCTCGGAGGGCCCCATCTTCGTCATCCACGACCTGCGGATGGGGGGCGAGGAGTACGCCGACGAACTGCTCGACCGACTCGCTCGCCACGACATCGGCAACGAGTTCGTCTTCGAGTTGTTCGACACCGCCGAGCCGGCGTACTTCGAGAAACTCGACCGCGCGACCGAGGCTTACAGCCTCGAACTCAGCGTCGAGTCGCACCTGCGCAAGATTCGGAAGGCCACGGGCAAGTTCGACCGCTCCAACGAGGAGATAGAGGAGACGCTGGCGGCCGCGCTCCGCAACGGGTGTCAGAACGTGGATATCTTCTTCATGGTCGGCATGCCCAGCCAGACCTACGAGGACGCGGTGGGAGCCGTCGAGTACGCCGACGAACTGCTCGGGAGGCTCGAGGACGTCGGCGAGGGGTCGGTCATGCCGTTCGTCGCGCCGCTCGCCCCGTTCCTCGACCCGGGGAGTCCGGCCTTCGAACAGCCCGAGAAGTACGGGTACACGAAGTTCGCACACACGCTCGAGGACCACGTCGACCACCTGCTGGAACCCAGCTGGAAGCGGATGCTGACCTTCGAGACGGAGTGGATGACCCGCGAGGAGATAGTCGGGGCCACCTACGAGACGGCCCGCGGGCTCAACGAGGTCAAGTACCGGTACGGCCTCATCGACGAGGAGACCTACCGGACGGTCAGCGAACAGGTCGACCGGTCCAGCCGCCTGGTCGAGGAGGTGGACGCCATCTACGACCTTCCCGAGGGAGAGCGGGACGCGGAGTTCGAGCGCCTCGCCCAGCGCATCGACACCTTCGGCGAGTACAGCGTCTGCGGCGAGAACGAACTCACCTGGTCCAACAGCAACCTCCGGGACGCCGCGTCGCTGAGTCGCCTCGCCGCGAAGCTTCTCTGGGACGACGTGAAGCGGCGCGTCACGACGCGATTGCGCTGACGGTCACCGCTCGTCGCGGCCGCCGCCCCAGTCGAAGTCCTGTCCGAGGTGCGTCTCGAACCAGCCCCCGCGGAACGCCTCGAAGTGGTCCTCCTTCGGCGCCCAGGGTTTGATGTCGAGCACCGGCGTCCCGTCCACCAGGTCGACTCCCCCGACCGACAGCGTCGCGTCGGTGACCTCGTGGACGCGAAAGACGCTCGCCGCGATGGGGTTCGGCCTGCGCGGGCCGCTGGTGGCGAAGATGCCGGGCCTGAACGTCTCGCCGCCGACCGGCGGGTTCACGCGGAGCGAGTACCCCTCCGAGCGGTGCAGGTGGGCGAGGACGAGCACGTGCGAGAAGCCGTCCAGTTCCGCGAGTCCGTCCGCGTAGTCGTCGACCAGTTCCACCGTGCCGGTGGCGTCGGGCGACCTGGCGTCGCGGCGTGGCACGTCCCTCGGCGACTCGAAGGGGGAGCGAACCACGCCTATCGGGGAGTAGCATATCTCCTGGTCGGCGACCGCCTCCGGCGAGCGTTCGTCCTCGGACATACTCGTGCGGACGCGCCCCCGACGTAGAAACGTGTGTGGTTCAGCGGAAGTGGCCGGGGGCGATTCGGCCTCGGCGGCCCGAGTCGCCGAGGCGAGGGATTCACGGGGCAGGCGACGAAACTACTACCGATGCACCTGCTGGTAGCCGGGCGGGACCGCGTCGACGCCGGGAAGACGACGTTCTCGCTGGGTCTCGTCCACCGCGTCGGGGCCCCGGGATTCAAACCCCGGGGCGCCAACGACTACTGGTTCGACCACGACGACTACCGCCACGCCGTCACCCGGGGCCGACTGTTCGGGAAGGACGCCCGGAAACTCGCCGACGCGAGTCCGGACGAGGTCAGACCGGAGGCGCGCAACCCGATACACCGCCTCTGGCGGCCCGCGACAGAGGCGCGCGGCACCCTGCTCGGCCAGGCGGGACGGGAGTTCGTCCTGGACCGCGTCGAAGACGAGTACGTCGTCAACGCGAACGCGGACGTGCCGGCGTCGGCGCGCGAGCACCTGCCGCTCTCGTCCGCGAGGCGCGTCTCGTCGGTGCCAGAACTCAACGAGGCGATGGAGCGACTACACCTCCCCGCACTCGACCGCCTCGCCGACCGGATACGCGAGTCGAGTCGCGCCGTCGTAGAATCGTACGGCGACGTCGCTCTCCCGGTCCAGCGCGTTTCCGTGGACGCCGCGGCGGTCGTCGAACCCGGCCGCGCGACGCTCTACGACGGAACGGCGTATCGCAGCGCCTGCAAGCGCGCGGCGAGCGGCGGGCGGGGCCTGGAGACGCGGACCGGGCCGGTCCTGGACCGCCTCGACGGGGGAACGACCGTCTCGCTGCCCGCCCTCGCCGCAGCGGAGCGGAGCGACCCCTCGGTCGTCGCAGACCGGTACGAGGTGGCCTACGACGCACTCGTCGCCGAGGCCGTGGGCTGAGAACGCCGGCCGGCTACAGTTCGACGGTGCTCCCGACGCCCACCCGGACGAACGCGTCCCCCAGCGTCTCACGGAGAATGCCCTGTGCCTCGAAGCCGGTACAGTGACACGCGGCGACGCGGTCCACGCGGCCGTCCAGCCAGTTCGCCACCTCCCGGACGCCGGCCTCGTCGCGGGCTTTCAGGTGGGTTCCGCCGACCACGGTGCGGACGTCCTCGCCGGTGACCGTCTCCGCGTACTCGACGGTGTTCCGGAGGCCGGCGTGGCAGCAGCCACACACCAGGGCGACGCCGTCGTCCGTCTGGACGGTCAGCGCCTGGTCGTCGAGGACGCTGTCGGGAGTTCGTCGCCCGTCCTCGTCGACGGTTTCGCCAGTCGGGTTGTCGGGGTGCGGGCGGGGAATCTCCCCCAGGGCCAGGACGCCGGGGGCCACCGCCACCGGTTTGCGGTGCGTCTCGACCGCGACCATCCCCTGCAGCCACTCACGGCTGTAGGGCACTCCCAGCGACGCCCCGTCCCGGTACTTCGGCTCGAACGCCCCGGGGTGAGCGTAGACGGTCTGGGCGTCGTCGACGAACGCCCGGAGTCCGCCGGTGTGGTCGTCGTGCCCGTGCGAGAGCACGACGGTGTCGTAGGACCGCGGGATACCGAGTCGGGCGGCGTTCGCCCTGGCGACGCCGGAGTACCCGGTGTCGAACAGGACCCCGTCTACCGCGGCGGCGAACCCGTGTTCGGCCTGCAGTCCGCGCGGTCTGGTCGTGCCGACGGCGTTGTCGGCGAGGATAGTGAGGGTCGTCACGAGTCGGTCACACCGGTGTGTTCGCAGGGGGCGGTGTTTGCTGTTCGCTCGGCCGACGACAACCTGCGTCTCGGACCCGGCTCGGACGGCGGGACCTGTCGCCGCCGATTACTGGTGGCTGCCGCCTCCAGGTAATCCGGCGGCCGCCGCCTGCAGGGGCCCCGTCCCGGCGGGGTTACTCCGCGACGAACCGGTCGTCGGACTCGTGGCGGGGCGTCCTGTCCAGGTTCCCCTCCATCCACCCGACGTCGCAGTCTGCTCGCTCGTCGAACGCGGGAACGTAGGGTTTGACGTCCAGCAGCGGCGTCCCGTCGACGACGTCGACGTCGCTCACCGTGAGCGTCGTCCCGTCCACGGCTTCGAGCGTGACGACGGAGAGTCCGATCGGGTTCGGGCGGCGCGGCGCGCGCGTAGCGAACACGCCGTGTGACTCGTCTTCGAGGAACGGTTCGACGGTGAGGGGGGCCGCCCCGTCCGACTCGTGGAAGTGATAGAGGAGAAAGACGTGCGAGAACCCGTCGAGGTCCGCCAGTCCGTCGGCGTACTCCTCGCGTATCTCGACGGTTCCCACGGCCCCCGACGCCACCGACGCCTGGATGGGCATTCCCGTTGGCTCCTCGAATTCGGTGTGGACGACCCCGATGGGGTCGTAGCAGATGGACTCGTTCACACCCGCGAGAGGTCGGGGGTCGACAAAGCACCACCGAACCGGACGAGCGAGACGGTCCGCAGAAAGCCCTGGGGCGGGTCCGGAACCCCTCGACTCAGTGTTTGACCGGGTCCTCTGCTGCGTCCTCGTACTTGTTCCGGTACTCCTGGATGAGCTGGCCCATCTTCGCGTACCAGTCGTTGAGCTTTCGTTGCATCTCCTGGGAGACCTGGTCCGGGTCGGCGGGGCGGTAGACGTGGCAGTACCCGCCGTTCTCGTAGTTCTCCTGCTCTTTCGCGATGACCCCGGCGTCGAGCAGGCGCTGTATCGCCCGGTACGCGGTGGACCGCTCCCGGTCGACTGCTTCGGCGATCTGGTCGACCGTGAGCGGTTCCTCGCTCTCGACGAGCACCCTGTAACACTCTCTGTCGAGGTCCCGAAGCCCGTGTATGCATTCGAGCAACCCTTCGCAGTCCATCTCGGTCCGGAGTTGCTCGGCGAGCGAATCTGTCATCGTCCTGCGTGTGGCTTGCGTGCGGAGCACGAAAAAGATTTGCTTATATTGCACAATACTATACCGAACAACCAGCGTGACAGTGAGCGGCCACGAGGGGTTCGCGGGGAGGAACCACCCGCGCCGCAGACAGACTCCCTGGCGGGTACAGAGGGCTCCCGGAATTGCCGTTTTTAAACAAGACCGGCCGGGAACGTCACGGGCGTCGCCCCGCAACCGACTGGCGGACCACTCTCCCAGCGGAGTGGGACGCTGCCAACGGAATGAGGGCGAGACACCC
>JBEPXT010000013.1:0-47100 GCA_041641795.1 Salinigranum sp. | reverse complement strand
TGTCGACCAGAGTGTCGAGGTCCTCGCCCACGTAGAACCCGCTGACCATCAGGAGTCCGGCGACGGCGACGACAGCCGCGGGGTGGCGGGAGACGTTCCGCGAGGTACACCCCAGGAGACGCCCGATACGGTCCGAACCGTCGTCCGGGTCCTGCTCGGGTCGGCGCTCGCGCCCGGCCCGGCGGGCGGGGGACGACACGTCGTCCGGGGCGTCGGATTCTGTCACATCGGCGTCGCCGTCCCGCCACCGCACGTACAGCGTGAACGCCGGCAGGAGCACGACGATGGCGGCGAGAAAGCTCAGGGCGATTCCCAGCATCGACGCGTTGGCGAACCAGACGAACGCGGGGATGTCGCGGGTCATCAGCCACGTCGCCGCGAACCCGAGGACCGCCGCGAACATGGCGACGAGGACGGCCGGACCGATGCCCGCCAGGGCCTCGGGGAGGGCCTCCCGCGGGGGCGCGGTCTGCAGTTCCTCCTCGAAGCGCTGGTGGAACTGCACCGAGTAGTCGATGCCGAGACCGATGAGAATCGGGAAGATGGCGCTGGTCAGCGTCGAGTTCGCGATGTTAAGGTATCCCATCCCGCCGAGGGTGTACAGCACCCCGACGAACACGGCGACGATGGGCAACAGTCGGAGGCGAACGCCCCTGAACAGGAGGAACAGGGCGACGACCATCAGGCCGACTGCCAGCGCGAGCAACTGCCGCGTGCTCTGCTGGATGACGTCGGTCAACTGGGCGATGAACGCGGGGTTACCCGTCACGGTGACCGACGCGCCGGCGGGGAACGCGGCCCACGACTTCGCCTGGACGGTGTCGTCGTAGACGGCGGCTTCCTCGGGTTGTGTCGTCCCGGATTCGAGCACGACGTACGAGAGCGACCGCTCGGGCGACCCCACGACGGCCTCGATGTCCCGGCTCGACCCCGGAATTCGCCCGTAGGTCGCCCGCACGCGGTCGGCGGGGGTCTGGACGTACCTGACGTGTTCGACCTGGGAGGCGCGCCGGTCGAACCGGTCGATGGCGCGCATCGTCTCGGGGTCGGTGACGTCTCCGCGGACGACGACGGCGACGCCGCCGCGGTCGAACGTCTCCTGGTAGGCGTCGAGCGCCGGCGACTGCTGGACGAACGCGGCGGTCCCCGAGACGGTCGTAATCTGGGCCGCACCGCCGGCGGCGGCCCCGAGGAGGACGACGGCCACCGCGAGCGTCAGGACCGGCCGGGAGCTGATTGCGTCACCGAGACGCCTGAACGGGATGCGGAGTCGGTTCACGCGTCGCGCACCTCCAGACGCGGCGTCACCGTCGCCCTGGGGTCCGCCGCTGATAGACGAACACCAGACCCGAGACTGCGAGCACGCCCGCGCCCGCGGTGACGAACGGTATCGGGACTCCGCCCCCGTCGCTCCTGACGGGGATGCCCACCTGGTGGCCGTCGCTCAGTTCCGTGTCACCCGAGGCGTCCTCGTAGCGGACTTCGACAGTTCCCGCGTACTCCTTGGCCACCGTATCTCCGGACGCGGAGACGGTGAAGACCGCGGTTGCAGTCTCGCCGGGGTCGAGTCGCCCCACGTACGCACCGTTGTCGGACGACGACAGCGGGTCGTTGACGAACAGTTTCGCGTTCGCGTCGGTGAGGGGACGGTCGCCGGTGTTCTCGACCGTTACGCGGACGACGCCGTCCTGACCGGACCGGAGCGACGCGTTCACGTCTCTGACGGCGAGGACCGGCTGCTCGGGGCCGACCGCCAGAGACTGTCGGAGTGGCGACCTGGTCTGCCTGACGTCGCCGTCCGCGTTCTCGTACTCGACCGACGCGGCGAACAGTTGTGACCCGGGGTCGGCGTCGTCGGCGACGGAGACGCGGAACCGAACGGGCCGCGACTCGCCCGGCGCCAGCGTCCCGACCGACGATTCCGGCGCGACGACCTGCACCGGACCGGACGCCGCGCCTGCCTGTGCGCCGGCCGAGACTGCGGGTTTCCCGCTTCCGCCGGCCCGTGCGGACGGCGCGGGGCTCCCCGTAGCGAGTCGGACGACGGCGTTCCGCGCCGGGGCCGGCCCACGATTGACGATTCGCCCGGTGACGACGGCGTCGTCCTCGCCGACGCGGAGGCGCTGTGCGGAGACGTTCCGGAGTTCGAAGCGACGCTCCGGGCGGACCGCGACGCCGACGGACATCGACTCGGAGGCCCCGCGGACTCCGTTCTCGTTCTCGTAGACGACGCGCGCAGAGACGGGGTACGACCCGCTGGTCGCCTCGTCGCTCGCTCCCACCTGGACGCTCGTGGTGTACGCCTCACCGGGTTCGAGTTCTCCGGGGAAGACGCTCGCGTTGGCCTGCGGGCGGGCCGGCGACCCGAAGTACACCGTCGGGGACCGCGACTGGAGGGTCACCGTCGCGTCGCTGGCCGCCTCCTCGCCGGTGTTCCGGACCGTGAGGTTCACCCGCCCCGTGTCGCCGGCATAGAGGTTCGTGGCCTGCTCGGAGACGACGTCGAACTGGGGCGACTCGTCGACGACGACTGTCACGTACTTCCGGTCGCTCTTCCAGTCGTCGCTGGTGTCGACGATGCTGGCCCCGCCAGTCGCCGGGTTCGTCCGGAAGGTGACCGACGAGGTGTAGTCGTACCTGACGCGAATCGGGATGCGGTAGGTCCCGGGTTCGAGGTCATCGCTCGTCTCGAGTGCGAACTCAGCCGTCGCGGGCCGCCCGGTCGGGAGCGCGCTGAGCAGGACCGTTCCGGACTTGACCTGTATCGGGGCGTCGATTTCGTCGGCCTGGACCGAGAGTTTCACGTTCCGCGCGGTGGTGATCCGGTCCATCAGCGGGGCCGGACCGGTTCGTCCCGTCTCGCCCCCGTTCGAGACCATCACCGAGAGCGTCGTCCGCTCGCCGGCCCGAATCCGATTCTGCGGAGCCGCGAGTTCCACGTCCGGGCTCCCGGTCACCTGGTCTATCGCCGCCTGCTGGAACGACGCGCCCGCACCGTCTAGGCTCCCCTCTCCCGGCGCGGTGGCGGCCGCCTGGGCCACTCCGCCCGCCGGCGCCCCGGCCACCGGTGCGACGAACGCCCAGGGAACGACGAGAACGAGAGCCATCCCCACCGCCAGGGTGGCGCGTCTCATCTGACCGCCTCCCGTGAGGGCGGGCACCCCGGACCCTGCGCCGGACCGCGCGGGCGGCAGGTCGTCGGCCAGGACGGCCATCGGTCGGGTGTGGTGTGTCGTTGTACGTCCGGTCGTCGCGGCATCCGCTGCATGACACGGGCTTTCTGCTCACCGATGATAACGCTTTCTACCGAACGTTCGGTAGAGAGGTTAGCTGCGGTCGAGAGCCACCAGCAACAGGTCTCTCGACGCCCGAAACCGATGGATTTGAGGCGTGAGGGGAACGACCGACCGACACCGGACGGACGGGCTCCCGGAGACCACCATGACTGACGACGCTCCCTTCCACGGCGAACCGGTCGACACCGAAGAGCGGATACTGCGCGCGGTGTACGAAGTGCTCCGGACGAATGGGTACGCCGGCGCATCGCTCTCGCGCATCGCCGCGGAGTCCGGCCTGAGCAAGGCGACCATCTACCACTACTACGACGACAAGGACGAACTCCTCCACTCGTTTCTCGAGTACCTGGTCGAGTACTACGTGAGTCGAATCCTCCACGAGTCGGACCTGGACGCGAAGGGAAAGCTCCTGTACGCCGTCGATTTCGTCCTCGGCCGCCCGCCCGGAGACATCGACCGAGAGACGCCCCCCGAGGACGTCCCGAACCCGCTGACGAACCCGGGCTTCGTCGGGGCGATGATGCAACTCCGCGCCCAGGCCGCCCACGACGAGCGCTACCGCGCCTACCTCACGGAGAGCGACCAGCTCGTCGTCCAGCACTTCGCGGACATCATCGAAGAGGGAATCGCGGACGGGTCGTTCAGGGAGGTCGACCCCGAGCGCGTCGCGACGACGCTGTTTACGATTCTCCAGGGCGCCATCATGCGGAGTGTGACCACCGACGCGGACCCGCGAGAGGCGGTGGGCCAGGAGCTCGAAGCGTACCTCTCGTACCGACTCCTCGCGTAGGTGCGCGACCTGGGGTTTGCGCGCCGGAGCGAGACCCGCCGCTCGGGGCGTGGAGTCCGAAAAAAGTCGCCGCGGTTCGACTGCCGGAGTCCCGGTCAGTCGGACTTCAGATGAGCGCTTCTTCGACCTTCTGGACCGGGTGCGGCGGCTTCTCGCCGAGTCCGTCGCCGATCTGCATCTTGCAGGAGGCGCCGGTTGCGACGACCTGGTCGCCGTCGCTCTCGTCGATCTGGCCGCGGAGGACGTTGAAGATGGACTGACTCATCGAGTAGTGTTCCTCCTCGTAGCCGAACGACCCGGCCATCCCGCAGCACGTGCTGTCGAGGTAGTCCACGTCGTACCCCGCGGCCGCCATCACCGTTTCCGCGTGGTGTCCCTTCTGCGTGGACTTGTGCAGACAGTTGCCGTGGTAGGTGAGCCGCTCGCCCGTGGTCCGGAACTCCAGGTTCTCGGTGAGTCCGAAGGTGTCGACGTACTCCAGCACCGAGTAGCTGTTTTTCGACACCGCGTCCACGGCTTCGCCCGAGAGCAGGTCGGGGTAGTCGTTCTGCAGCATCACGGAGGCGGACGGCTCGACGGCGACGACGTCCCACCCCTCGCTGATTTTCGGCGCGAGTTTCGCGACGTTCTTCCGGGCCGTCTCGCGGGCCGTGTCGACCAGCGCCTTCGAGTAGGCCGGTCGACCGGTGTCGGTGACTCCCTCGGGCAACCGGACGTGACAGCCCGCGGCTTCGAGCACGCGGATGGCGGACTTGCCGCGGTCCACGTACATGTAGTTCGTGTACGGGTCCGGGATGAACAGCACCCTGCGGGCCGCGTCGGCCTCGGCGACGGTGGACCCACCGCGGGCCTCGAACCAGTCTTTCACCGTCGTCCGCTTGAACGGCGGCAGCGTCCGCTCCTCGGCGATGCCGATGGTGTTCTCCATCACTTTGCCGACGCCGGGGAGGCGCATCGCGACGTTCGACAGCGGCGCGAAGGCGCTGCCCATCTTCAGCAGCGGTTCCACGTTGCCGAACATCTTGTCGCGGAGGCTGGCTCCGCCGTGTTCTTTCTTGTAGTGGTACTCGACCTCGGCCTTTAGCTTGGCCATGTCCACGCCGCTCGGGCAGTCTTTGGTACAGCCCTTACAGCTCACGCAGAGGTCCAGCACCTCGTGGACGAACTCGTCGCTGAACAGGACGTCCTCGGGCAGGTCGCCGTTCATCGCGTGGCGGAGCATGTTCGCCCGGCCCCGGGTCGAGAGGACCTCTTCCTCGGCCGCCCGGAAGGTCGGGCACATCATGCCGCCGGTGTGTTCCTGGTCGCCGCGACAGCCGGCACAGCCGTGGCAAAGTTCGACCATGCCCTGGAAGCCGTTGTCGTTCTCCCAGTTGAGCGCCGGGTCGAACGGGAAGTCGAACTCGTAGTCCGGGCCGAACCGGAGGTTCTCGGTCAGCCTGACGTCTCCGCAGACCATCCCGGGGTTGAGAATCCAGTCGGGGTCGGCGGCCGTCTTCAGGTCGCGCATCGCCTGCCAGAGCTCTTCGCCGTAGAGCTTCCGGTTCCACTGGGTTCGCGCGCGGCCATCGCCGTGTTCCCCGGAGACGGACCCGTTGTACTTGACGACGAGGTCGGTGATGCCCTCGGCGATTTCTTCCATCGCCTCGACGCCCTCCATCTGCTTCGTGCTGATGAGGGGGCGGATGTGCAGGACGCCCGGACCGGCGTGGGCGTAGTAGGAGGCGAACGTGTCGTGTTCGTCCATTATCTCCTGCATGTCGGCGACGTACTCCGGGAGGTTCTCCGGCGGGACGCCCGTGTCCTCGTTGAACGCGAGGTGCTTCTCGTCGGTCGTCCGCGACAGGAGAATCGGGAGGCCCGCCTTCCGCATCGTCCAGAAGTTCTTCTGGGTCTTGTCGTCGTAGGCCTCCAGCGCCTCGTTGGCGTACACCGGGTCGTCAGTGACGTCGCCGGCGTCCTCGTCGGGGTCGACCTCCGAGGAGGCGCCCGGCAGGCGGTCCGCGAGGAGGTTGGCGACCTTCTGTTTGCCCTCCGCCACCGAATCGGCGTAGAACTCCACCAGCAGCGTCGAGTCGGTGCCCTCGGGGAGGATGTCGACGACGTCGGCGAACTCGGCGGTGTCCCGCGCGAGGTCCAGCAGGACGTCGTCCATGATTTCGACCGCCGACGGGTCGTGTTCGAGGATGGGCGCGACGTCCTCCATCGCGTCCATCACGTCGTCGTAGGTCAGCAGGACGACGGCCGTGGTCTCCGGGACCGGTTCGAGCGACACCGTCGCCTCGGTGACGATGGCAAGCGTCCCCTCGCTTCCCGCCATCAGGCGCGCGAGGTTGACGGTCCCCGGTTCGCTATCGGGGTCGATGCCGGAGTCGTCGGGCAGCTTTCGCTCGCCCTCGGCCTCGGCGACGAGCATGTCGAAGTTGTACCCGGACACGTTTCGCTTGAGCGTCGGGTACCGCTCTTTGACCTCGTCTGCGTGCTCGTCGAGGATGGTCTGGACCTGCGCGCAGAACCGTTCTTCGAGATTGCCGTCGGGGTCCGCCTTCTCGGCGAGTTCCTCCAGGGTCACCTCGCCCAGCGTGGTCACGGTGCCGTCGGCCAGCACGACTTCCGCCTCCTCGAGGTAGTAGTCGGCCTTTCCGTACTTCAGCGAGTGCGCGCCGGTTGTGTTGTTGCCGATACAGCCGCCGAGGACGCTCTTGTCGCCCCAGGCGGGGTCGGGCGCGTACTTCAGCCCCTCGTCGCCCAGCGGGTCGTTCAGCTGGGCGAGGGTGATGCCGACCTCGGCCGTCGCGAGTGCCTCGTCGGGGTCGAACGACACGAGGTCGTTCATGTGCTTGGTGAAATCGAGGACGACGGCCTCGTTGACGGTCTGCCCCGCGAGACTCGTGCCGCCCCCGCGGGGCAACACCGGAATCTCCCGCTCCGCGCAGTACTCGACGACGGTACTCACGTCGTCGGTGTGTTTGGGGAAGACGACCCCGATGGGCATGACCTCGTACATGCTCGCGTCCGTCGCGAACAGTTCGCGCGTGAACTCGTCGAAGCGGACTTCGCCGTCCACGCGCGGCCTGAGGTCTTCGACCACCCCGGGGCGGTTGACCGAGCCGCCCTGATAGTCGTAGTTCGACCGCTTCTCGTCTGCCGGATCAATTACCAGTTCAGGTGTCGATGGATCAGTTGCCTTGCCAGACATTTGAACTCCCGTAGTGGGATGTATTGCCGTTAGTTAGTAGTCGTTACGACGAACGGAGGATGGGAACGGGACCCGTTTACATCGGGGCCAGGCCCATCACAGTCGCGAGGATGAAGCCGAGAATACCCGCGAACAGCGCGAATATCGTCGTCGGGACGATGGTCTTGCGCAGCATGTCCCCCTCACGGCCGGTGATGCCCACGACGCCACAGATAGCGGCGACGTTGAGCACCGAGACCATGTTGCCGATGCCGCCGCCGGTGTTCTGCAGGGCGACGACGATGGTCTCGGAGATGCCCACCTGCTGGGCCGCCTCGAACTGCAGCACGCTGAACAGGATGTCCGAGGAGGTGTTGCTGCCGGTCATGAACGCCCCGAGGGCGCCGATCCACGGCGAGACGATGGGCAGGGCCGACCCCGCGGCGTACGCGAGCACCTGCGAGAGCGCCTTCATCATGCCGAACTCCGGCGTCGAGTGACTCGCGGACTGAATCATGATCTGCGTCATCGACACGGCGACGATGAGCGTCGCGGCCGCCGGGGCGATCTGCGAGAACGACTCGCGCCACGCCTCGACCATCTCGTCGCTGTCCATCGAGTGGAGCAGGCCGGTCAGGATGGCGACCGGGATGAACGGCATCGTCCCCGGCAGGTAGAGGTACCGGATGCTCCAGCCGAGTTCCTGGTACCCCAGGATGCCGGTGAAGCCGACGGTGTAGCTCGTGATTATCGGCAGGAGGCCGAGGCCCGGCCAGCGCGTGATGAGCAGCACGGCCGCGACCAGGAGGTACGGCGTCCACGCCAGGAGCACCGACATCTCCTTCTTCGGCTGCTCCATCGCCATCTCGTCGAGGTCGAGGCCGCCGCGCCACGTGTCCGTCCACGAGCCCGCGTCGGGGAAGTCCCACGTCTTCGTCGGAATCATCACGTCGTTGTTCGCCATCACCGCACCGACGCCGAGGACGACGAAGCCGGCGGCGATGTCCGGGAGCGCCGGGCCCAGGAACCAGGCCACGCCCCACTGCACGGCGCCCGCGACGATACCGAGGGTCAGCGCGAACGGGGCGACCTCGCCGGTCGCCTGGAGCGCGCCGCCGAAGTTACGCTCGTCCTCGCTTCCGAACCAGTACACCATCAGGAACACGCCCAGCAGCCCCCAGAACACGAACGCGAGGCCGGTGAACACCGAGGTCCACGCGCCCACGAGCTGGTTGAACTGCGTGACTGTCACGCCCGAGGGCAGGACCGGTTCGATGACTGCACCGACGCCGCCCAGGACGGGGGTGCCGGCCGCGCCGAACGGCGGATTCGGCGCGTTGAAGAACAGGCCGAACACCGCCGCACCCAGCGGCGGGAAGCCCAGCCCGATAAACAGCGGTGCCGCGAGCGCACCGGGCGTACCGAACCCGGCCGCCCCCTCGATGATGGTCTCGAACCCGAGACCGATCAGGAGGAGTTGAACGCGGCGGTCCTCTTCTATCTGCGTGAAGTACCACCTGATCGTCGAGATGGCGCCACTCCCGTCGAGATAGTTCATCAACAGGATAGCGCCGAACACGATCAGGATAATACCGAACGCCTGTAGCCCACCGTATATGGCCGCCGCGGCCAGCCAGTCCGGCGGCATCTGCCATATGGTGAACCCGAGTGCTGCGGCCAGTACCCAGCCGACGCCCATTGCCTTTACAGCCGACCAGCGGAAGCCGGTCAGCAGGATGAACGCGACTGCAATCGGTATCGCAGCCGCGAGTGCTAGCATTGGAACACTTAGTGCCATGATTAAATGACCCATTTCACAGTCTCATAGAGACAATCTTGAACCGAAGGGCCGATTCCAACGTCGCGGGAATTAGCGGCCAGAAAGCATATAACGGGGATATTTCCCAAACTTCACCCACCTATTTCCGGAATAAACTGGCGCGAACAGAATGTATCTACCGTAGTAAAAAATTTATTATGAGAACGACACACAGTCTCAAACATAAATTATCATTAAGAATCTGGGGAGAGACGCTGTACTCGTTCACTTTCGTGACTGTACTCAATTGTAGGACGCTCCACGGGGCCCGGGCCCGGTGCTGGGTGGCGGGACCTAACTCGTCGGCGGCCCGCCCGACGTCACGTCGGGCCGGGTCGAGACGTCGTCGCGATTGCCCCGTGAACCGCCCGGTCACCGGTCACCGTCACGCCCGGATGACCGTCTCGGGTTCGTTCTCGGCGAACAGCGACTTCACCCGGTCCGCCGGGGCGTCCGCCTCCGCGCGGTTCTCCATCATCACCGTCTCGCTGGGGAAGAGCTGTTCGCCGACCACGAGGCCGTGGTCGCGGGCGGTGGACCCGGTGACCGTCAGGTAGACGCCCACCCCCGCGTCTGCAATCGCCGCCTCCTCCTCGCGACCGGTGTCCGGGTAGGTGAACGCGACGTCGTCGAGCGACTGGGTTCCGAGGACGGCCTCCACGAGCCGTTCGTACCGGGGCGAGATGCAGAGGTCACCGGAGTACGCGCCGACGAACTCGCGGTCCAGGTCGGTCCCTGCCGGGAGCACCTCGGGTCGGGCCAGCAACGTGTGATACACGGTGTCCCCGAGGCCGCTGACGACGCGGACGTCCGTCTCCATCGGGTCGATTCTGGCGTTCACGTCCGCGATGCTGTCGACGCCGTCCGGTTCGAGGGAGACGACTTCCTCCAGGACGAGGTCCGCGCTGTCGAACCCGAGTGCGAACGCGTGCGTCCGGAGCGCCCGAAACGGTTCCTCGCGCCCCACGAGGTGGACGTCCACGCCGTGGGCCGGGATGGTCACGCTGTCGAAGACGATGCGGCGCGGCATCCCGCGCCGGTCGTCCCGCAGCAGCGAGTACTCGGGGGCCGTCGGCGTCGAGAGGTCGCTGTACGCCGCGAGTCGGTCGTAGACGCCCCGCTCCGGGCTCTTCGCGCCCTTCGTGACGGCCTTCTCGTAGCGGAGGGTCGAGATGATATCGTCGGCCAGATGGTCGACGTCGGCGAGACGGGCGAATCGTTCGAGAACCGCTTCGAGGGGTCGTCCTTTGCGCGGAACGGCGACGCGCACCGACGGTGACATTACCGGAACGAGGAGAACGGTCGGTTTACCGATTGCGCTTCGCCGAACACCTGCCGGTCGTGCGAACGACTCTCGAAGGCGACGGCGTAGAAATGGGCGAGCGGGTTACTCGCCGGGGTTGCCGAAGGTGCTGCGCAGGCGGTCCCGGAACTCCTCGAGTTCGTCCACTTCCCGTTCGAGTTCGTCGACGGCGTCGTAGAGGCTCTGGAGGTCCTGGACGTCCTCGCGCACCGCGCCGAGTTCGTCGTCCAGTCGCTCGCGCGTCTCGACGATGTCGCCGTCGACGGCGGCGATGTCCTCGCGCACCTCGCCGAGTTCGTCGTGGAGGCCGTCGACGCGGCTGGTCGCGCCCACGACGTCGTCCTCGACGGCTTCGACGCGGCCGGAGAGGTCCTCGACGCGCCCGGCCACTTCTTCGACCCGGTCGACCACGGATTCGACGCGGTCCGAGACGTCCTCGACGCGGGCGGCCACGTCTTCGACGTTCGAGTCCATCGCGTCGAGTCGTTCCGCGACGCCGTCAGTCCGGGAATCGACCTCGTCGACGGTGGCCGAGACGCGCGCGAGGTCGCTCCGCATCTCCGCGCGGTCGCCGGCGGCGTCTTCCACGGCGTCGTCGAGGGCGCCGAGCTGTCGGGAGACCGAATCCATCTGGGAGTTCAACTCCTCGATAATCTCGTCGCCGGTTCCCTCCTCGTCGATGAACTCCTCGAGGGCGTCGCGGTAGGCGGTGAGGTCCTGCATCTGGGACTGGAGGCGCCTGATGCGGACGTCGACGCTCCGCGGAACCGTGGACTCGGGCTCTCCGACCGCCGCTCGGAGGGCTTCCAGGTCCTCGTCGGACACGTTTCCGCGCCGGAGTTCGTCGGCCAGGCGCGCCACCACGCTTCCGTCTGCCTCGGCGTCGGGGGCGGCCTCGCTTTCGGACACGGCGCCCTCGACGTCCACGTACTCCCGTTCCGCCGCGTCCTCCGCGGAGTCTGCGTCTGGTTCGCCGACATCGAGTGCATCAGCGTCGGCTTCGGCCTCGTCCGAGTCCTCGTACTCATCCTCGTCATCGTCGGCCGTTTCGAGGTCGGCATCGACGTCGACTGCCTCCACGTCCGGGTCCTCGTCGGTCGGTTCCGCGTCCTCGTTGGTCGGTTCCGCGTCCTCGTCGGTCGGTTCCGCGTCCTCGTCGGTCGGTTCCGCGTCCGTCTCCGCCTCGGCTTCCCCGCCTTCGACTCCGGACTCGGGGTCCACCGGAACTGGTTCCGCCGTCATCGCGTCGTCCGCCTCGCCGGCGTCTGCCCCGGCCTCGTCTGCCTCGTCTGCCTCGGCCGGGTCGTCGGATTCGACCTCGTCTGCGACGGCCGCCTCCGCCTCGTCTATCGACCCCGCGATGTCGTCGTCGCTCGCCTCGCGAACGCTCGCCCCGGCGCTCTCGGCCTCGGCGTCGAGTTCGACGGCGTCTTCGGCTTCTTCGTCGGTCGCTTCCTCGTCGACCGCTTGTTCCGCAGCGTCATCCTCGTCCGCGTCCTCGCCGACAGCGTCCTCGTCGGCCGGGTCCTCGTCGTCTAGAGCGGGGTCCTCCTGGTCCGCGTCGCCGACGACGCCGCCGACACCTGCCTCGGCCGAGACCGGTTCTTCTTCGTCCGACGCGGCGGCGTCGTCCTACCCGTCGTCCGCCGCCCCGGCGGCGCCTACGCCGCCCTGGTTCATGAGGCCGGGGAGCGACTCGCGTTCCCCGGAGAGCACCTCGCGGATGACGCTGCTGTCGTCGTCCCCGATGATGTCCTCGATGGACTCGACTTCCCGTTCCGCGGGTTCGCCCGGAGCGACCGTCTCGACGGTCGGTTCGGCGAGGAACTCCGACGGGTCGTGTTCGGACTCGTCCAGGCGGATGCCGTAGACTGTCAGGACCTCCTCGCCCGGTTCGAGCGACCGGGTGAACTCGACGCGGTGGTCCTTGTAGGCGGTCCAGTTGTCGCTCTCGTACTCGGGGTGGAACCCCACGCCCTCCATCGGGAACGACTCGGGAATGTCGTCGAGCAGGCGGATGCGTACAGGTTCGGACGCGTCCGAGGTGACGACGAACCGCACTGCCGGCACCGGGAACTCGTCGCGAGTGAACGTTTTTTCGACCGTCACGTCGCCGCGAGAAACGGTCAGTTCGCTTCGTTGGTCGGACTCCTCGCTCATACGCTCCCATTCCCATAGGACTTACATAAAACGTTGGGCGGGTCGCACGGAAGTCGCCCCTGCAACGAACGTCTGACGAAAATCGGTGCAGAAGGGGGCCGTGGCGGCGAAAATCGAGAGACGGAGTACTGTTCGAATAGTGAATGTACGGCCGGAATAACAGTTAAATTGTTAGATATCTATCCTGTCGCCGACCTCGACCAGTTCGAGGTTGCGCGGGTGTTCGAAGCTCCGCGCGTGTTCGTGGAGCGCCGCCGGGTCGGCCGTGAGTCCCTTCCACATGTCCCAGTGGCTCGGGAGGAGTCTGTCGAGGCGCAGGTCGGAAGCCGCCTCGACGACCTGATTCTCGTCGGCGTACCACTTCGTCCGGGACGGGTCGCCCGTCTCCTTGTCGGGTATCATCCCGACCGACCCGAACGCGAGGACGCCCAGGTCGATGTCGTAGCGGTTCCCCACGTCCGCGAACTCCTCGGCCGGTTTGGTGTCGCCGCCGTGGAAGAAGGTGCCCGACGGGTGTTCGAAGACGTAGGTCACCGGGTGAGTCGCGTCCGGGTCGTGTGCCGGTTCCACGCTGACGGTGAACTCGCCGACCTCGTGGGAGTCGCCCTCGGCGACTTCGGTGAACTGGTCGTCGGAGACGTCCCACTCGTCCGTCCACGATTCCTCGCGCGCGACGGCGAGGCTGTCGTCTGGGCCGAAGAACGTCGCCCCCGTCCCGGCGAGAATCGGGGCCTGACTGGGACCGTGAACGTGGTCGGTGTGTTCGTGCGTCGCGAAGACGGCCTCGGCCTCGGCGACGTCGGCCGGGTCGAACGGGACAGGAATCATCCGGACCGTCCGCGGGGGGTCGCCGAGTCCGACGTAGGGGTCGACGAATACGGTCGTCCCCTCGCTCCCCTTGAGGACGAAGCCGTTGCACCCGAGATACCAGACGGCCACCGTCTCCGGGTCGGCGCGCTCGATTGCTCGCGGGAGCCAGTCGCCCCAGTCGCTGTGTGTCATACCACGTCGTGCGTCCTCCGGCGGGCTAAGCGTTGTGACTGTCGGACCTACGACGACCCCCTGCAGGGGCCAGCCTCAGCGCCGGTACTCGCGATTGTAGGCGGAGACGTCCTTCTTGCTGAGTATCCCTCCGCCGTCGAAGTAGAACGCCGCCACCTGCGCGTCGGTCAGCGACACCCGGCCCTTCCGGTGGTCGTTCACCAAGCGGGTCAGCAGCGAGACGTCCTGCCCGTCGAGTGTTCCGTCGCCGTTCAGGTCCTCGTAGAGGCCGTCGCCGTCGTGGTCCATCGGGGTCACCTCGTCGCCGTTCTGCAACTCGATTGGCTCCGGGAACGGGTCCGGCACCAGGTCGTAGACGTAGACGGCGCCGCCCCGGGCTTCGTCTACCCGGGCGCCGACGAAGGCGGTCCGTCCGCCGTGAGCGCCACGGCCTGGCCGAAGAAACTGTATCGATAGCTCGGACCCGGGCTGGGGAGCGTGAGCGGCGAGTCGGGGTTCCACCCGCCGTTCCGGGTATAGACGTAGGCCGCCCCGGTTGCCGGGTCGCCGTCGGACCAGTAGAGCAGGCCCACACCCGGGTCGCCGACGGGTGCGGTGGTTCCGTCTGCGTCGAGTGCCAGTGCCCAGCTGTAAAGCTCCTCGACTTCGGGGTCGGGGTTGGGGAGGACGGCCGGGTCGTCGACGTTCCAGCCAGTCCCGTCGTGTTCGAACAGGTACGCCTCCCCAGAGCCGTAGCCCTGACCGAGTCGCCGCGCACCGATTACCGCAGTCGCCCCGGCCGCGTCCAGGGCGACCTCCCAGCCGAACTGGTCAACACCGTCGTCCAGGGGTACCGGGAACGATATCGGTGCGGGGTCCTCGGCGTCCCAGCCCTCGTCCGTCCGGGTGAATACGGACGCCCTGCCGACCTCCATGGCACTCATGGGGTTCGACTCCCACTCCTCGGAGGTGTAGCCGGGGACACCGACCAGGGCAACTGTTCCGTCGGCGTTCAGCGCGACGGCCTCGCCGAAGCGCTCTCCGTCGTAGGTGACGTCGTACGGGCCCGGCGTCGAGTTCGGGAGCAGCGTCGGCGACCACTCGCAGTCGTCGTCCTCGTCGTGCGCGAACGCCCAGACCGCTCCGAGAAGTCGGCCGTCGGTCTCGGTCCCCGGTGCGCCGACGAGGGCGGTGTTCCCGTCGGCGTCGAGCACCACGGCCTCGCCGAAGCGCTGATTGGCCTGGGGGTCAGGACTCGATAGCACCTCGGGGGCGGCGTTCCACCCGGACCCGGTGTTCCGGTACGCGTACGCCCGTCCGGCGTCCTCACCGACGTCGGTGTCGGTGCCTGGCGCGCCGACGAGGGCGACGCACCCGTCGTCGCTCAGTGCGACCGATTCGACCGTCGCGGAGTCGGGGTTGGTGAGCCGCGTCGGCGTCCAGCCCGAACCGGTCCGCCTGAAGACGTATGCCCACGGTTCGCCCCCGACGAGAATCGTCTTTCCGTCCGCACTCACGGAAATGTCGTCTGCGAACCCGGTGACCTCGTCCAGGTCGGGGTTCGATATCGTCCAGTCCGGTTCCGTGAGACATGCGTCCGGC
Organism: Salinigranum sp.; assembly: GCA_041641795.1. Lineage (GTDB taxonomy): Archaea > Halobacteriota > Halobacteria > Halobacteriales > Haloferacaceae > JBEPXT01. Next base: position 31,971 of record JBEPXT010000013.1, on the reverse strand, counting down.
AGGCAGTACGGGGCGGGGGTGCGCGGTGCGGCCCCCTGTGCAACCGACGGAAGACCGAGCGTGAGGGCCGTCGCCCCCAGCGCGGTCTACTTGAGGACGGTCCGCCGGGAGTACCCGGAGCGAACTGTCTCGTCTCGTGAGTCGGTACTGCGTCGGGGTGTGCGTGAATATGTCATGGTCGGTGGGGGGTCGGATGGGGAGGGCTGACGCCGGCGGCAGACGAGTCTGTCGCGGAGGCAGGGTGCGGAAGCCGGAAGGTGCGAACTCGTTTCGCACCCGGTGTGACGAGGGGGTGAGTCACTGCCTCGGACGGGCGTCGTCTTCGGGCCAGTCGTTCACGATTGTAAACGACCCCCCGGATATTGAGAAGTTGTTGTCTTACTATCATTTCAGGAACGCGTCCGACTGCCGGAAACAATTACCGTGCGTGTACGCGCCCGCAAAAAGAAATGTCATTCTTTGCGTAGTAAATCGACCGGCCCGACCGTACCCGCCCCGAAACGGTTGTGTCACCGGACCCAGTTGGCGGGAACATGCGAGTCAGCGTCATCGGCGGCAGTACAGCCACCCAGCCAGAGGCCGACGCCGCACGCGAGGTCGGACGGATTCTCGCCGAGCGGGGGCACACCGTCGTCTGCGGCGGCCTCGGCGGCGTCATGGAGGCGGTGTGCGAGGGGGCCGCGGCCGGCGATGGACGGACGATCGGCATCGTCCCGGGGCCGTCCCACGACGACGCGAACGAGTACGTGGACGTGGCCGTCGCGACGGGACTCGGCCACGCGCGGAACGCGCTGGTCGTGATGAACGGCGAGGCCGTCGTCGCCATCGACGGCGGAGGCGGGACGCTCTCGGAAATCGGGTTCTCGTTCGTCTTCGACCGCCCGGTCGCCGGCCTCGGGACGCACGACGTCCCCGGTATCGAGGCGGTAGCGACCCCCGAGGAGGCGGTGCGGTACGTCGAAGCGGCGGTCGACGCGGAGAACGAGTAAAACGGATGTCGGGCAGGAGGACGCAAAGCGGGGGCGGGCGAATCGTGAGCGCCGCCGCGCGCCCAGACGACGACTACCAGGTGCCGTGGAAGGTGTCGAACTGGAGGGACTCGAGCGGTTCGTTGCCGACGGCGATTTCGTACTCGTGGGGCGTGAGCATCGGCTTGTGGAACCGGGGACCGTCGTCGGTCGTAATCCGCGGGCACCCGGTGTTGACGAACGCGTCGAAGTCGAAGTTCCGCAGTCGTTCGGGCGTCACCTCGTCGAGGGTGATGAGGTACGCGTCGTCGTTCTCCTCGACGATGCGCTCTGCGTCCTCCCACCGGCCCTGTCCAATCTTCGTCACGAAGATGACCCCCCACGTCTCGGCGTCCATCGCCCGGTGCACCGCGCCGTAGCGCTGTTTCATGAACTTCTCGGTGTCGGCGATGGAGACGCCGTTGTTCACCGGGTCTGCGATGACGACCCGCTTGTCCGGGTGCTCCATCGCCAGGCCGAGCGGGTGGAACTTGCCGCCGCCGACGTACAGTATCTGGTCGGCGTCCACCTCGGCGGAGGCGTAGTTGCACCCCAGCACTTGCCCCTCGTGCGTGAGTCGGTCGTCGCCTCGACGTGTGTGAACAGTGAACTCGCGGGCTTCCAGCCACTCGACCATCTCGTCGAACCGATTCATGTGCTGGGCGGTAGTGACGAGGCCAACGTCCTCGCCGGCGTCGAGTTCCGCCAGGGCGTCCTCCATGATGGGGAAGGGGTCGACGTTCGAGAACAGCGGCACGTAGAGTATCTTGTCGGACTCCTTCATCGGGGAGTGGCCGAAGTGGACGAAGACGTCCGTGCGCCGCATCAGGTACGTATCGAGGTCGCAGGCGCCGTAGCAGGGTTGTCCGGAGATGAGATAGGTGACGTCGTCGTCCGTGAGCGCTCGCAGGTCGTCCGCGACGGCCGGGGCTCGACGCTTCAGGCCCTCCGGGAACTGGAGCCCCACCGTCGTCGCCCCCCGCTCCTCGACTTCCTCGACGATTCGGTCGAGTTCGTAGTCCCACTCCCGGTCGTGTTTGAGGGCCATCCCCGTCTTTCGCAGGTCCCCCTCGGAGTATTCGCCGTCGGCGTCCTGGCTCATTGGAGCGCCGTAGCGGACCGAGACGGATAACTGGCGCGTTTTCGTTCACGTCCGTGCTGACGGCGCCGCCACTTACTGAATGGTGCGTCCGCGTCGCACTAGCCGGCCTGATTTATGGTCGCGGAATGATTAATGGATGACATGCCAGACGAAGGCGAGCGAATCACGTGTCCGGACTGCGGGAAGGAAATCACGTCGAAGGACGAACTGGAGAAGGGCGAACACGTCCACGAACTGGAGTTCGTCACCGACCAGGACGAACCCTCTCGGCCGCCGGAGGTGTACGGTCGAACCAGCAAGGACCTCTATCTCTGCGGGGGGTGCGGTCGGCCCCTGGGGGTCAGTCGGGGCGACTAGCACTCCCGACCGCGGACGCGCCGCGGGGCGACGTGGTCCGGGATTCGGAGACCGTCACTCCAGAGCTTTCGTACAGAACCACCAGTCGGTACAGTCGTAGCCGCCGTCTTTCGCTTCGGCCAGGCGGGCCTCGGCCCCCACCTCGTCCGACGGCGGCGGGAGGAGGACGCGGTCGCCGAACTCGGCGTTCTCGGGCCAGTCGGCCGGGAGAGCGACCTCGTACTCGTCCGAGGTCTGGAGGGCACGGAGCGACCGGAGAATCTCGTCCATATTGCGACCGATCTCTTTCGGGTAGTAGAGCAACTGCCGTACCACGCCCTCGGGGTCGACGAGGAACACGACCCTGACGGTGCTGGTGCCCGCCCCGGGGTGAATCATGGACAATCGCTCGGCGACGCGGCCGGTCTCGTCTGCGATTATCGGGAACCCGATGTCCACGTCGAGTTCCTCCTCTATCCAGTCGGTCCACTTGATGTGCGAGTGGACGCGGTCGACCGAGAGACCGACGAGGTTCGCGTCGAGTTCGTCGAACTCCTCGCGTCGTCGTTCGAAGGCGACGAACTCCGTCGTACAGACGGGCGTGAAATCGCCCGGATGGCTGAAGAGGACGATCCACTCGCCGGCGAACTCGTCGGGGAGGGTTAGCCGACCGTGCGTCGTCTGGACGTCGAGTTCGGGTAACTCGTCACCGATGAGAATCGGCCGGCCAGATTGTGACTGTTCTGACATGTAGCGACTTCTAATACAGTACATCTAATGTTGAACCTATTGGTATATACATAGAAACAATATCTGGAGAGAACGTTTTCCGGGAGTATCGGGAGAGACAGGACGATGAATCGGTTGGAGTCGGCCGTCGCATCCAAGCGAGCCGCAAGCGAGTCGACCGTCGCGTCGGACCTGCGGCCAGTCGGACGCGACGGGGAGTTTCCAGTGTCGATTCAGCCGTCAGTTTCAAACCGGGGCATCCCGATGAACGGTCGATGAGCGTCGAGACGACGACACTCGAGAAGCGCGGGCGAGAACTGGGCGAGAGCATCCGAGAGACGGAGGCCTACCAGGAGTTCGAGGAGGCCAGGCGGGCGGTGGAGGACCACGACGAACTCCAGGAGCAGATTCAGGAGGTCAACGAACTCCGCCAGCAGTTTCACGTGGCCCGCCAGAACGGACAGGCGACGCAGGCAGACGTCGACGCCGTGCGACAGGCCCAGCAGGAACTACACGACCACCCGGTGATGGAGCAGTTCCTGACGGCCCAGGCCGAACTCCAGCAGCGGCTGACCGCCATCAACGACGCCATCTCGGAACCGCTGGCCGTCGACTTCGGCGACGAAGCGAGCGGGTGCTGTAACGACTAACTCCTGCGGGACGAGGACGCCGTCCCGGACGGCCGGACGCGGTGCTGGTCTCGGCGGACGCGACGCGCCGCCCCACGTTCATATACCAGTACGGAGCAGAGTCCCCATGCTGGCAATCGCCGGGGGGAAAGGCGGCAGCGGGAAGACGACCACCACGCTCGGACTGGCCGCCGCGTTCGACGGCCACGTACTCGCGGTGGACGCAGACACGGACATGCCGAACCTGCACACGATGGCCGGGGTCTCCAGGCGGTCCGCGTCGAACGCCGGGACGGCCGACCCGGCGGCCGTCGACCACCCGGCGCGGTCCGACGTGTCCGTCCTCCCCGCCCCGACGCCGGACAGCGACGCCGACATCTCCGCCCGCCTGAGACGCCTCCGGAGTCGCGAGGGTCGGACCCTCGTGGACTGTCCGGCCGGTGCCGGCCCCGACGCCGTGGCGCCGATGCGGGTATCGGACGCCGTCGTCCTCGTCTCCTCGCCGTGTGCGCCGTCGCTCCGGGCGGCCGCGAAGACGGGGGCGATGGCGCGCGCCGTCGGAACGGCGCCGGCCGGCGTCGTCCTGACACAGACGCGCCTGGCACCGGACGAAATCGAACAGTTGCTGGGGGTTCCGATTCTCGGAACCGTGCCCGCGGTCGACCACCCCATTCTGGAGTCTGAGGCCGTGAAATGCGCGTACGAGCGCATCGCTGACCGATTTCAGAATCTGAAAACACCTTATGAATACGACATTCGTGATAGAAAGAAATAATACATTGGGAACTATTAGCAGAGAGTATGGAGAACAGACTTCCGACTGGAATCGACCCGCTCGACAGACAGATTGCGGGGGGGATTCCGGCCGGCAGCATCGTCCTGCTCTCGGCCTCGCCCGCAAGCCAGTCGGAACTGTTCCTCTACGAGCTCACCGCACAACGGGGGACGCTGTACCTGACCACCGTTCGCTCGGACCAGGCGGTCACCGACGCGCTCGACCGGGCGAAAACGCGGGTCGGGAGTCCGACCGTGCGCGACGTGGGCGGCGACGCCGCCCTCGACAAGGCGAACAAACTGGTCGGGTCGCTCCCGGAGGGGGCGAACCTCATCATCGACATCGTCGACATCCTGGAACGGCGGGAGGCCACGCGGTACCGGGAGTTTCTCAACGAACTGCAGACCCACATGATAAACACGGGCGGCGTCGCCATCCTCCACGGCATGAAGGGACAGGTCGTCCCCGAGAACCGCGACCTGACTCAGCACATGGCCGACGTGGTGTTCGACCTGAACACGACCGTCCGAGGGTCGGAAATCGAGAACCGACTCGCGGTGCCGAAGTTCCGCGGCGGCCAGGCGCTCCACGAGACTATCAAGCTCCGCCTCACCGAACAGGTCACGGTCGACACCAGTCGGGACATCGCCTGAGCGTTCGACCGCATTCTCCCGTCCCTCGTCCTCTACATCGGCGCCCAACCCGGTAGCCTCGGGTCCCGTAGTCGCCCCTCTCGACCGGCGGAGAACGTGCCTCAAAGAGCGAGCAAAACCGCTACCGCGACAGTGACGACGCCCGCGAGGAGCGCCCAGTTCCGGGCCGTGTCGAACGGCCCGTGAGGAGCGCCCCGCCGCGTGAACAGGTACGCGAAGTACGTCGTCAGGGGCGCGAGACTCTGGACAGTCGCCCCCGGGCGCTCCAGGACGTACCCGGTGAGCACTGCCAGAACTACCGTTCCGCCGGCCGCGGCGGCGGCGACGACTACGTCGTCCATGCGACGTCGCTGGTCCATGGGCGTCGAGCAGAGCCTGAATCGGTCCCCGGTGGGGGACTACTCCTCGTCCAGGTCGAGGTCGACGTCTTCGTCCAGGTCGACGTCCTCGTCGAGTTCGTCGACGAGTTCGTCGGCGTCGATGTCGACGTCTTCGACGGCTTCGCCGAGGTCGATGTCGCCGCCGCCCATACCGCCCATCATGCCGCCCATGCCGCCCATCATGCCGCCCATGCCGTCGATGGTCTCCTGGACGATGACGCGGTCGAGGTCGAGGCGGTTCATGAGGTCCTGAGCGATCTGCTGCTTGGAGAAGAGCCACTGCTGGTTGAACGTCATCTGCGGGTTCGCCTCGATGTACAGCGTCTCCTTCTCCACCGTCTCGACTTTCGTCTCGTACTCGGGTTCTGCGTCCTCGTCCTCGTCGTCCTCGTCGGATTCGACTTCGACCTGGGTCTCCTCCTCGACCTCGTCGGTCTGAATCCAGACCTCCGGGACGTCCTGGAGGTACATCCCGAGCAGTCCCTCGGCCTTCTCCTCCCGGTCGTCAACGACGTCGAGGACCTCGTACTCGTAGACGAGGTCCTCGCCGGCGAGCGGGTGATTGAAGTCGACCCGGGCGCGGCCGCCGATGATGGTCTCGACGTGGCCCTGTTCGCCGTCGATGGTGACGCGCGCGCCGGGGTAGCGGTCGTCCTCGCCGATCTTCTCGGCGCTGACCGTGCGCACGCTGTCGGGGTCGTACTCCCCGAAGGCCTCGCCGGCCGGAATCTCGACGGTCCCCGTGGCGCCGCCCTCCTGGCCGCGGAGGGCCTCGTCCACGGACTCGAAGACGTGTCCCGCGCCCACGACGACGATACGCGGCGAGAAGTCGTACTCCTCGTCGTCGATGCCCGCTTCCTGGGCGACCTCCTCGTCGGTCGTGTCGACGACGGTTTCGTCCTCGACGGTGCGTACGGTGTAGGCCAGGCGGACGAAGTCTCCGTCCTGAATGCCCTCGTCGGTCGCTTCCGGCGCTGTCTCTTCGGATTCGACGTCCTCCGCGACGTCCTCGGCGGCGTCATCCGGCTCGTCGGCCGTTCCCGCCTGCTGTTCGTCACTCATACTCTGCACATCTGCGGTCCGACCCTTAAGAATCACGTTTCTCCCGCAGGTCAGACCCCGACGTCAGCAGACGTGCCCGCCGCCGTCCACCCAGACGGTCTCGCCGGTGACGTACGAGGCGGCGTCGCTCGCCAGGAAGAGGTAGGCGCCGGCCAGTTCGTCCGTCTCGGCGGCCCGGAGCGGCAACCCGGGGGTGTCGCCCCCGGGGCCGAACGACTCGGCCTCGTCGGTCCAGCCCTCGCGTATCTCCGTCGCCACGGGCCCGGGAGCGACGGCGTTCACGCGGACTCCCTCGGGAGCGAGTTCGAGGGCCGCACTCCGGGTAATCATCCTGACCGCGCCCTTCGTCGCGGCGTAGTGTGAGTGGTCCCATGCGGCCCGCCCCTGCGTGTCCGAGGACGTGTTGATGACGACGCCGGGGTCGTCGCGCGCTATCATGTCGTTCGCGGCGGCCTGCGTCCCGAAGAAGGTCCCCCGGGCGTTGACGCCGACGACGTCCGCGAACTCGTCCGGCGTCACGTCCCGGAAGCGGCGCTTGGTGTAGACGCCGGCGTTGTTGACCATGACGTCGACGCCGCCGTACTCTCTGGCGTGTTCGACGAGTGCAGTCAGCGCGGGCGGGTCGGAGACGTCGACGGTGAGGAACTCGGCGGTTCCGCCCCGGTTGGCGATGACCTCGTGCGTCGGGACGTCGGCGTCCACGTCCTTCGGCTCCTCGCGCCTGTCCGCGACAAGGACCGTCGCGCCGGCGTCGCCGAACGCGAGGGCCACGGCCCGTCCGATGCCCGACGCGCCGCCGGTTACGATGACCGTCTCGTCCTCGAAATCCGGATTCAGGTCTCCCATACGCGTCCCTGCGCGGGCGGTCACCTGAATGTTGGCGTTGCGGCGGGTGGCTTCAGTTCGGGCGACGCTGCAGTCCGGGCCTTTCGTCACCGAGGAAGACCACCCTTTTGCGACGGCCCGTCCTGCGTGCGAGCATGTACGAGGTGGAACTGAAGGTGCGAGCCGACCACGACGCCGTCCGGTCGCGCCTGGAGGAGATGGACGCCGACCCGGTGGGCGAGGTCCGGCAGGTCGACACGTACTACGACGCGCCACACCGCGAATTCGCCGAGACGGACGAGGCGCTTCGCCTCCGGCGGGAACGCGACGAGGACGGCTGGACCGAGACGCGAGTTACGTACAAGGGGCCGCTGGTCGAGGCGGCCTCGAAGACCAGAGAGGAGTTCGAGACGGGCGTCGCTGACGGCGAGACGATGGACGACGTGTTCCAGTCGCTCGGATTTGCGCCGGCGGCGACGGTCGAGAAGCGACGGGTGCGATTCGTCGTCGACGGGTACACCGTCACCCTCGACGACGTCGCCGACCTCGGGACGTTCGTGGAAGTCGAGCGCGAGGCGCCGGAGTCGGAAGTCGGCCGGGCCCGCGAGGGCGCCTTCGAGGTGCTCCGGTCGCTCGGACTCGACCCGGACGACCAGATTCGAACGTCCTACCTCGGGATGCTCCTCGGAAACGAGACGCCGGAATCCGGCGAATAATTCCTACGAGTTATTATATGGGGCCGAAGGGTTTCCGCAAGTAATATCATCGGGCAGTGACAATCCCGGAGCAATGAGTGAGCGGAATATCCGGGTCGAGTCGGCCGACCGATTCGCCGTAGAAGACCAGGAAGTCGAAATCGTCGAACGGAAAGGAATCGGTCACCCCGACTCGATATGCGACGGCATCGCGGAGAGCGTCTCCCGGGCGCTCTCGCAACTCTACCTCGACCGCGTCGGGAAGGTCCTCCACTACAACACCGACGAGACGCAACTGGTCGCCGGGTCCGCCGCGCCGGCGTTCGGCGGCGGCGAAGTTCTCGAACCCATCTACGTCCTCATCGTCGGACGCGCGACCAAGGAGTACGGTGACCAGAAACTGCCGGTCGACTCCGTCGCCCTGGAGGCCGCCCGCGACTACCTCGCCGAGCACATTCCCGAACTGGAGTTCGGCACCGACGTCGTCGTCGACATCAAACTCGGCGAGGGGAGCGGCGACCTCCAGCAGGTGTTCGGCGAGGACGGCAAGTCGGTCCCGATGGCCAACGACACCAGTTTCGGCGTGGGCCACGCCCCGCTCTCGGAGACCGAGCAGATAGTTCTCAACGCCGAGCGAGAACTCAACGGGTCGTACGCGGAGTCCCACCCCGAACTGGGCCCCGACGTCAAGATAATGGGCAAGCGCGAGGGCGACAACATCGACATCACCGTCGCCGCCGCGATGATAGACCGGTACATCAGCGACATGGACGCCTACCGGCACGCGGTCGACAACGTCCAGTCGTTCGTGAGCGACCTTGCCCGCGAGTACACCAACCGCGAGGTCAGCGTCGAGGTCAACACGGCCGACGACTACGACGCCGGGGCCATCTACCTGACGACCACCGGCACCAGCGCCGAACAGGGCGACGACGGGTCGGTCGGCCGCGGCAACCGGTCGAACGGGCTCATCACGCCGAACCGGCCGATGAGCATGGAGGCGACCAGCGGGAAGAACCCGGTCAACCACATCGGGAAGATATACAACCTGCTCTCGACGAAGATGGCCCACGCCGTCGTCGACGAAGTCGACGGCATCCGGGACCTCCGCGTGCGACTCCTCAGTCAGATCGGCCGACCCATCGACCAGCCACACGTCGCCGACGCCCACGTCGTGACCGAGGAGGGCGTCGCCCTCTCGGACATCGAACCGACGATTCGCACCATCATCGACCGGGAACTCCACGACGTCACGGACGTGACCGAGCAGGTCATCGAGGGCGACCTGGGCACGTTCTAGGGACGACTCCCGCGCCCGCCTTAGCCCGGCGGGGGAAGTTTATGACACGCGGGTGCGCATGCCGTGACATGGACGACATGGACGAACTGCTCTCCTCGGTCACGCTCAGGGAGTCGCAGGGCGGCGTTCGCTCGTACCAGAACACGGTCAGCATCGCCTGTCCCGCCTGCGGGGACCCGTTCGACGACGTGGTGGTCTGCGAGCGAGAGTTCAACAGCCTGGAGTTGAGCATGCCGCTGGACATCTGCACCACCGTCTACGAGGGGAACGCCGTCCTGTTCACGCACAAACCCGAACCCGAGTGACAGGGCAGGGGCGGCGCGGCCACCTCCAGGGAGCGAGCGGGTATCGAGTCTGGAACCGCAGACCGACGGGTGCGACGAGAAAGGCTGAAGAGCGCCCTCCGGGTACTGTCGGTCGTGGAACCGCACGCTGCAGACGTCGTCCTCGTGGGCTACGGAGAAATCGGGACGAAGAGCGCCGCCGTCAGGTCCCGGATGACGCGAACGCTGGCGTCGAACCTGGAGGCGATGCTGTCCGACCGGGACGTGCCCGGTCGGGTGGAGCGACGCTGGTCGCGGCTGTTCGTACACACGAGCGACCCGGAGGGGGCGGCCCGCGCCGCCGCCGACACCGCGGGCGTCGTTCTGGCCCGCCCGGCCCGCTCCTGCGCGCCGGAGATGTCTGCCATCACGTCGTGTCTCCGTCTCGCCGCCGCGACCCACGACGCGGGTGACTCCTTCGCGGTCCGGGGGCGTCGCGTGGGACCGAGCGACGCCCACCCGTTCACCAGCACGGACATCGAGCGAGAGGGGGGCGCCGCAGTCGCCGACGAGACGGGAGCGCCGGTCGACCTCGACGACCCGGACCGGACCTACCGGGTGGAGTGCCGGGAGTCCCGGGCGTACGTCTCGGTCCGGACGTATCGCGGTCCAGGCGGCCTCCCCGTCGGAACGCAGGGGGCGGTGGTCGCGCTGGTCAGCGGCGGCATCGACTCTCCGGTCGCCGCCTGGGAGATGCTGCGCCGGGGCTGTTCGGTGATACCGGTGTACGTCGACCTGGGCGTGTTCGGCGGGGTCGACCACCGGACACGGGCCGTCGAGACGGTCCGGACGCTGGCGTCGTACGCGCCGGGCGAGGACCTCCGCCCGCGGGTCGTGCCTGGGGGCGACCTCGTCCGAACGCTCGTCGACTCCGTGCAGGACACCCGCATGCTCTCGTTCAGGCGGGCGATGCTCGCGGCGGCCGAACAGGTCGCCCGCGAGGAGGAGGCAGTCGGCGTCGTCACCGGCGAGTCCCTCGGGCAGAAGTCGAGTCAGACCGGGCCCAACCTCGCCGTGACCGACGCCGCCGTCGACGTTCCCGTGTTCCGGCCGCTGCTGACCCGGGACAAGGACGACATCGTCGCCGCGGCCCGCGAACTGGGGACGTTCGAGGACGCGACGGTCTCGGCCGGGTGCAACCAGGTGGCGCCGCCGCACCCGGAGACCAACGCGACCCTCTCGGCGGTCCGGACCGCGGAACCGGACGACCTGCTCGAACGGGCGGCCGACGCGGGGAGTCGACGGACCGTCGTGGACCTGGAGTAGCCGCGGGGCGACCGGTCACCGCTACTCTCGTCCGGAGTTCGACCGAACCGTGGCCGGAGGGCGCCGTGACCGCAACGGATTTACGGTGCCGACGACTGCTCCTCGCTGTGACGCGGGTCTGTCTCGTCGGGCCGCCGGACGTGAACTTGCAGTACGAACTGCTCTCGCGTGAGACCTCCCGCGCGGCGCTCTCGACGTACGCGCTCGAACGACCCTTCGAGAACTCTGTGGCGGTCGAGACGGTGAGTCTCGGGAACGCCGTGTCGCTGTTGAACGACCTGAACTGGTACATCGTCCGGTTCGTCGACCTGGCGCTCGTCCTCGAACCGAGCGTGAGCGACGAGGAGTGGCTCTCGCGCGACCTGGCGACGGCCATCCGTGACGGCCGGGTGGACCCCGAGGAGACGGGGGACGTCCTCGCCGTCTACGGCCTGCAGGGGGACCGCCTCGTCGAACCGATGTACCTCAGTCGCATCGACGGGGTAATTCCGGAGTACGACCTGCTCGACGTGGACGACACCGTCGTCGTTCGGGTCACCGAGGACGAGTTCGGAAACTGACCCGGCGGACGCGGCGGGACCCCGGCGCGGGTCGATGCCCCGGACTTTCAGTCAGTCGTCGAAGACGCCCAGCGACATGTAGCGCTCGCCGCTGTCCCAGAAGACGGTCACTACTAGCGGGTCTTCGCGTCCCTCCTCGCGGAGTCGCGTGGCGACGCGCTTCGCGGCGAGGTTCGACGCGCCGCTGGACTGGCCGACCAGGATGCCTTCCTCGGCGGCGAGGCGGCGGCACTCGGCCTCGGCGTCGGCGAGGGCGACCGACTCGACGTCGTCCAGCAGGTCCGCATCGAGGTTCGGGCTGACGAACGAGGGACCCATCCCCTGGAACTCGTGGTCGCCGGGTTCGCCGGTCGAGAGAATCTGACTCTCGGCGGGTTCGACGCCGACGACGGTCAGGTCCGGGAACGCCTCCCGGAGGCGACGGCCCGCCCCGGAGATGGTGCCGCCGGTGCCGACGCCGGCGACGAGGGCGTCGACGGTGCGGTCCCCGACCTGTTCGAGGATTTCGACGCCGGTCGTCTCGTAGTGGGCCTGCGGGTTCGCGGGGTTCTCGAACTGGCGGACCTGCACCATCCCCTCCTCGCGTTCGAGTCTGTCGGCCACGTCCTTCGCGTCGGCGACGTCGCCCTCCACGAGGTGCAGGTCGGCCCCGTAGGCCTCCATGATGCGGCGCCGTTCGGGCGACATCGACTCCGGCATCACGATCGTGATACCGTACCCCTTCGCGGCGGCGACCATCGAGAGGCCGATGCCCGTGTTGCCGCTGGTGGGTTCGACCAGACGGTCGCCGGGTTCCAGCGTCCCCTCCCGCTCGGCCGCAAGGACCATCGCCAGCGCCGGGCGGTCCTTGGCCGACCCGCCGGGGTTCTTCGACTCTATCTTCGCGGCGACCGTCGTTCCCGGGGGCGACGCCACCTCGACCAGCGGGGACCCGATGGTTTCCAGAATCGACGAGTGCATCGTGGGGCCGTCCAGGATGCCTGATTTCATTGGCGTCGCTACGAGAGCGGCGGTTAAACCGGTGGCGGAGGGCGGCGGGGTCGCCGCCTGTCGCCGTCGACGGCAAGACCGGCCGCAAAAGCGGAGCGGGTGTGGCCGACCGCCGGCCGTCCAGAACAGCGTTAAGAGCGTCGGCCCCGAACCCCGGGCGATGACCGAGCAGGGAACGCTCGAGACGATGGAACCGAACCCCGCGTGGGACGCCGCCGCCTACGGAGACGTGGTCGACACGCTGGCTCGCGACGGACTGGTGTACAACGTGTGGGGCGGCGACTGGTGCCCCGACTGCCGCGGGCAACTGCCGGACTTCGCGGCGGCCCTCGCGGCGGCCGAAGTGCCGGCCGACCGCGTCAAGCACTACCCCGTCGAGAAAGCCGAGGACGGGAGCAAGGTCGGTCCGCGCGTCGAAGAGTACGGCATCGAGTACATCCCGACCGTCGTCGTCGAGCGCGACGGCCGAGAGCTCGCGCGGTTCGTGGAGGACGCCCCAGTCTCCATCGCGGAGTACCTGGCCCGGGAACTCGAAGAATCGGCGCAGTCGGCCTGAGGCGACGCCGAGGCGTTCGCGCATCTGGTTCGTCTGGCGTCGGTCGCCAGCGTACGTTCCAGTTCTCCCCGTCAGAGATGGCCGCCGTGAGCGACGGGCTCCAGGCGCGTCAGGACGACTGCAGCCACGACACCGCCTCGCGGGGGTCGTGCTGCGGCGGCGAACAGGTGAACGCCCGGCAGGCGTACACGGTGGGTTCGCCGTCGCGCGCCTCGCGGCCGGCCCAGATGGGCGGCGCCTCGTCGAGGCCGAGTCGGTCGAGCCACGACGCCAGTTCGTCCCCGGTCGGCGGTCGGACCGACAGAATCGCGCCGGGGAGGTACTGGTCGGCGAACGCCTCGCGCCACGACTCGGGGAGCGATTCGGCTGCGACGGTCAGCTCCGGCGCGCCCGTCGCGTTGTCGTCGGCCGCCAGGACCAGCGAGAGATGTTCGAGCGGGCTGCTCCGAACCCGGTTCCCGTGGGTCTCCAGGACGCGCTCTGCCACCTCGCGGAACCGCGAGTGGGGGACGAAGTAGTTCACATCGAGGAACAGCTGCGTGGCGACCCCCAGACTCGACGGCGTCGACTGGTCGTACAGCTCCTGGGGCCGCGTCACGAGCGACTCGCCGCTCCGGCCCGTGAAGTACAGCGTTCCGGCCTCCTCGTCCCAGAACTCCGCCTCGACGACGCGGGCCAGCTCCAGGGCGAACGAGAGGTGGTCGGGGTCGCCCGTCGCCTGGTACAGGTCGAAGGCGCCGCGGGCGAGGAACGCGTAGTCCTCCAGATAGCCCTGGCCCTTCACGTCGCCGTCCTTGAACCGTCGGGAGAGACGCTGGGCGTCGGCGTCCCAGAGGTGTTCCCGGACGAACTCCAGCGCCGATTCGGCCGGTTGCGCCCAGTCGGGCCCGAGGATGCGCGCGCCGGCGGCGAACGACGAAATCATCAGGCCGTTCCAGCTTGCGAGGACCTTCTCGTCCCGCGCCGGGCGGGTGCGCTCCGACCGCGCTTCGAACAGCGCTTCCCGGGCGTCGTCCAGGCGCGACTGGACCTCGTCGACGGAGCGGTCGTACTCCTCGGCGAGTTCCTCGACCGTCGCCGAGACGGTGAGGACGGTGTCGCCCTCGAAGTTCCCGGCGGCGGTGACGCCGAAGCGGTCGCAGAACAGGTCGGCCGTCGTCTCGTCGTTGAGGGCGTCGCGAACCGCGTCGGGCGTCCAGACGTAGAACTTGCCCTCGACGCCTTCGCTCCGGGCGTCGAGCGTGCTGTAGAACCCGCCCTCCGGGTGCGTGAGTTCCCGACCGACGAACTCGAACGTCTCGCGGGCCACGTCCGCGTAGCGCTCCCGGCCGGTGACCTGGTAGCCCGCGAGGAACGCCCGGGGGAGTTCGGCGTTGTCGTACAGCATCTTCTCGAAGTGAGGGACCGTCCACTGCCTGTCGGTCGCGTACCGGTGGAAGCCGCCGCCCACGTGGTCGTAGAGACCGCCCTCGGCCATCGCGTCGAGCGTCTCGACGGCAACGTTCAGCGGTTCCTCGCGTCCGGAACGAGCGTAGGCGCGCAAGAGGAGGTGTACTCGGCCCGGGTGGGGGAACTTCGGTCCGCCGCTCCCGAATCCGCCGAACTCCCGGTCGGCGCCGTGAATCGCCGCCCTGGTGGCCGAATCGAGCGCTTCGGAATCCGGCATCTCGCCCGGCTGGTCGGGCGTGTCCTCTAGCTGGTCGGTCAGCGCCGTGGTCCACTGGTCGGCGCGGTTCTCCAGTTCGTCGCGGTCCTCCGCCCACGACCCGGCGATGTTCCGGAGCAACTCCACGAACCCGGGGCGGCCCTGGCGCGACTCGCGCGGGAAGTAGGTGCCGACGTAGAAGGGCTTCCCGTCAGGTGTGAGCCACACCGACAGGGGCCACCCGCCGTTGCCGGTCACCATCTGGCAGATGGTCTGGTAGATGCTGTCGAGGTCCGGTCGCTCCTCGCGGTCGACTTTCACGGGGACGAAGTTCTCGTTCAGGAGTTCGGCGACGGCCTCGTCCTCGAAGCTCTCCTCGGCCATCACGTGACACCAGTGGCACGCCGAGTAGCCCACGGACAGGAAGATGGGAACGTCGCGCTCGCGGGCCTCCGCCAGCGCCTGGTCGTCCCAGGGCTGCCAGTGTACGGGGTTGTCGGCGTGTTGCTGGAGGTAGGGGCTCTCCTCCTCGTCGAGGCGGTTCCGTCCGGCGCGTTCGGTCATGTCTCCACGTTGGGGGACCGAGGGGTAAAAGGCCGTCAGTCCAGGAACAGGACGGGCACGCCGGCAATCGGTCGGCGTGTCGGTATCGGTCGGGGAACAGCAATCGGTCGGCGAGCAGAAATGGGGTGGCGACGGGGAGCAATCGAGCGAGGACCCTCCGATACCCCGACCTACGACGGAGTCTCGGGAGCGGGCGGTTCTCGCTGGTCGGCCTCGACGAGTCCACCGAGGACGCCGCCGACGGCGGAGAACAGCACCATGCCGGCCGTCATTCCGACGAACAGGAGGACGACCCACGCCCCGCCGCCCGCGGCCGGGAGCCAGTCCAGCAGACCGGCCCCGGCAGTCGTCACGAACCGGACCAGCGTCGCTACCAGCAGCAGCGAGAGCGCCAGGAGGCCCATAAGCGCTCCGACGAGTCCGCCGGCGACGGCCCCGCCGCGGGCACCCTCGCGCTGGAGATAGCCAGCGGTTCCCCCGCCGACGAACGGCGCGAGGAGGTTCACCATCGGGACCATTCCGACGAGTATCATGACGACCAGACCGAGCAGGGAGTGCTTGAGTGTCCGTGCGAGAGTCACGCGGGAAGAGAGGACCGCCGAGGAGATGAACCCGGAACGCCCCTCTCACGATTCGAGAATGTGGCGACGGACGAGATGCGTTTCGGCCGGGCGTCGCGAGTGCTGGAGCCACTGCACCCGCGACCGTGGCGCGGCGATATCCACGAACGTGGTTATCGACGTTCGTGAGAAGGATAACCTTTACACTCTCGTGCATCGGGGACTCAGCCATGACCGAGACCGTGCTGCTGGTCGGCGGCGGCGGGCGCGAACACGCCATCGCGCGCGCGCTGGCGCCCGACTGTGACCTGTACGCCTGCGCGAGCAACAGGAACCCGGGAATCGACGGACTGGCCGACGGCTTCGAGGTGCTGTCGGAGCAGGACGCCGAGGCCATCGCCGAGTACGCGGCCGGCGTGGACGCGACCCTGGCCGTCGTCGGCCCGGAGTCGGCGCTCGAAGCGGGCGTGGCCGACGAACTGGACGACGCGGGCGTCTACACCTTCGGGCCGCGGGCGGCGGACGCGCGCATCGAGACTGACAAGGCCTTCCAGCGGCGGTTCATGCGGGACAACGACGTCCCCGGCTGCCCCGACTTCGAGGCGTTCGACGACGTCGAGGCGGCCTGCGAGTACGTCGAAGGGTACGAGGGGGACGTGGCGGTCAAACCCGTGGGCCTGACCGGTGGCAAGGGCGTGAAGGTCACCGGCGACCAGGTGACGAAGTCCGAGGCGACCGAGTACATGCGCGAGAGCGACTGGGACGAGTGGGTCGTCGAGGAGCGACTCGTCGGCGAGGAGTTCACCGTCCAGGCGTTCGTCGCCGACGGCGACCTCCGGACGAGTCCGGCGGTCCAGGACCACAAGCGCGCCTACGAGGGCGACGAGGGGCCCAACACCGGCGGGATGGGAAGCTACAGCGACGCGACCGACCACCTGCCGTTCATGACTCCCGCCGACTACGACGCCGCCGTGGAGATTCTGGAGGCGGTGGTGGCGGCGATGCCGTCGTACAAGGGCGTGCTCTACGGACAGTTCATGCTCACGGCAGAGGGCGTCAGCGTCGTGGAGTTCAACGCGCGGTTCGGGGACCCGGAGGCGATGAACACGCTGCCGGTGCTGGAGACGCCGTTCCTCGACGTGCTGGTCGCCGCCCGGGAGGACGCCGACCTTCCGACCCTCGAGTTCGCCGACCGGGCGACCGTCTGCAAGTACGCCGTCCCGGCAGGTTACCCCGCCGACCCGGACGCAGGGGCGCGAATCGAGGTCGACGAAACCGCCGTCGGGGACGCGCTGCTGTTCTACGCGAGCGTCGACCGGCGAGACGACGGCCTCTACACGACCACCTCCCGGTCGTTCGCCGTCGTGGGCGTGGCGGAGACCATCGCCGACGCGGAGGCACAGGCCGACGCCGCGCTCGGAGCCGTCGGCGACGGGCTCCGGGTCCGACACGACATCGGGACGGCCGACCTGGTCCAGCGCCGAATCGACCACGTCGCGGCCCTCCGCGAGTGAGGCGAGCGGCTCCGCCGGGCCCTCGAAAGCGATTATATCCGCGCCGCACGAACCCGCGTTCGTGACAGACGCGGACTCCCGCCACGACCGGTTGACTCGCCACGCGACGCCCGGCCCGCTAAACTCCCTGCACTCGTGGACCCGCGCCCGGTCGCCGCTGCGCGTCGCACTGAACTACGCCGTGGTCTGGCTGATTCGCATCTCGCCCAGTCTCCACCTGAAGACCTGGCTGCTCAGGTTCCTCGGCGCCGAGGTGGGGACCGGCGTCTCGTGGGCGCTGGAGGCGACCCCGGACGTTTTCTGGCCCGAGTTACTGACCGTCGAGGACCACGCCATCGTCGGGTACGACGCGACGCTCCTGTGCCACGAGTTCCTGCAGGACGAGTACCGGACCGGCGAGGTGGTAATCGGCGAGCGGGCGATGGTCGGTGCCGGCGCAATCGTCCTGCCCGGCGTTCACGTCGGAGAAGGGGCCAGCGTCGGGGCGAACTCCCTGGTGACTCGCGACGTCCCTCCGGAGACGACGGTCGTGGGCGTCCCGGCGACGCCGGTCTCCGAAGGCGAGTCCGACTAGTCCGGATCGCTGGTGAAACGTCGACTCCGGCGCCCGCTCGCGGCTATCCGCGGACGCGGACGATGCCGTCCTCGAAGACTTTGCTGTTGGGGATGATGTACTCCTCGTCGTCGGCTTCGATGTGCGTGGCGAACAGGTCCACCTCCTGGACGATACCACGCCGGTTGCCCACTTTCACCTCGTCCCCGATTCCGTAGGGCTGGTTCAGCAGGAGATAGACGCCCGCAGCCCCGGAGGAGAGCATCCCCCGGAACGCGAGACCGCCGAGGAACACGAGGGCGAACAGGTAGCCGGCGAGCAACACGACGAGGGCGAGGGTCGCGACCCCGATCTGGGAGAGCGCGATGAGTACCGCCAGGTAGAGGATGCTGTACTTGGCGATAGCGGGGATGATGCCGATTTGCGGCAGTTTGATGCCGCGAAACCGCTCGGCGACGACGAGTTCCACCTTGTCGGCGACGACGATGCCGATGATGAGGACGAAGATGGCGAGGAACACCTGCGGGAGGAAGTCGGCGACCTCGCTCCAGAAGTTGATCGCGATGTTCAGGTTCACGACGGTCAGCGCGGCGAGAATCGTCAGGCCGAAGACGAAGTACATCGACAGGCGGGCGACGATGTGGACGGTCGAAGTCCCGAAGTCGCGGGCCATCCGCTCGAATGCGGTCCCCTCTATCTGCTCGGGGACGCCGAGACGGACCAGGAGCCGCCGGACAACGATGGCCAGGACGTATCCCAGGAGCCACCCCAGGAATAGCACGGCCACCGCGAACCAGATATCCGCGGGTACCGCGCCGAGGAGTTCCCGGAACCCGACCATCTCAGTAGTCCTCCGGATCTATCTCCAGTATCATCTTCCCCCCTTTGAACGCCCGGACGAGACCGTCCGACTCGGAGAGCACGATGGCGGTTGCGTTCGTGTCCCGCGTTATCGCGCCGCCGGCCATGTGCCGCGCACCGAGACCTTTCGGGATGTCGACGCCCTCGGCCGACGGTTCGAGGTACCGGTAGGCCGAGACGATTTTCCCCGAGTCCGAGATGACGAACGCGCCGTCGAGGCGGGAGAACTCCTTGAGCATCACGTTCACGATGGGGTCGCCGACGTGGACGTGGGACTTCTCGAACGGGTTGTACGATAGCGGGCGGGACTTGTTCATCACCTTGCCCGCGTCGCCGACGACGAACAGGGCCCCCACCGGTTTGCCCTTCTGTCCTTTCTTCCCGAGTTCGATGGCCACCTCGAAGACGTCCCGGATGACTCCGGGGTCCGCTCGCGAGTTGACGAACAGGTCGTAGACGCCCGAGCGCATCACCTCGGTCGCGCGAACCCGGACCACGCTGTCGATGTCGCCGTCGAAGACGGAGACGCTGCACGCGAGGACGTCGCCGTCGCTCACGAAGTCTTTCTCCATCGCTCCCTCGATGCCGTACCGGATGCGCGACCGGACGTTGTCGAACTCGAGGGGGAGTTCGACGTGCAGTTTCGCGTCCACGGTGTTCTCGGGGGCGACGACGACGACATCTGTGTCCACGTCACCGAATCGTTCGTAGAACGAGGCCGTCGGTGAGAACAGGAACACACCGTCGACCCCGTCGACGATGTCGTCGAGAATGTCGGATAGCGTCGCCATTAGTGGTACGAGACGGGGGACCAGAAAAAGAGTTGTGGCGTCGTCATACGTCCGTCGTGCGATTCCATATCACTACCTACATCCGGGGACACCGGGCGCTTGCGAGCGAAACGGGGCGATATTGCGACATCGGGATACCCTCTCGAAGTCCGTTTCACCGTTGGTGAACGCGGGACAGCGTGAGAGCGTGAGTGGCAGGTCTTGCATCGTGGTTCTCCTGCCGAAGTGAAAACCGCAAGACGCGGCGGAGCCGCGTATGCGCGGGACCGGATTTGAACCGAGGCAAGACGGTCCGGGCGTGCAGCCTTCGGCCGTTCCGGGCTGCGACTTGCAGAGTTCAAATCGGCCCTACTCCTTCGCTCACTCCGCTCGCTCAGTGCGTGGGACCGGATTTGAACCGGCGGACTCCTACGAGACAGCGTCCTAAGCGCTGCGCCGTTTCCTGGCTTGGCTACCCACGCGCACCCGGTTCTACCGGAATCTGCAGTAAGAAGCTGTCGTTTGCGGCGGGCGTTTATGTAGCACCGCGCCGAAGGGCGATGCATGTATCGCGCCCGAGACCAGGTCGCAAACGAGGAGTGGCTGGCCCGCATCGAGGCGGCCGCAGACCGCCTCGACCTGGGGAGCGAGGCGCGGTCGTACGCGGGCGACATCTTCCTCTCGCACGTGCCGGACCAGGACCGGTCGAAACCCTCCGTCGCCGCCGCCAGTCTCTACGCCGGAGCGCTCATCGCGGGGGACGAACGCTCCCAGGTCGCGGTGGCCGAGGCCATGGACGTGACCCGCCTGAGCATCCAGACCCGGTGGAAGGACCTCCTTGCGGACTCGGGGTTCGACACGCCGTCGTGGTGACTCAGTCCCGCGGGGGGTCTGACTCGCTCCGGTTCGACCCGCGTTTCGGCCCCCGCCCCTCCCGGTCGGGCGTCACGTTCCCGTGTCGGTCGATTTCGCCGCGGACGATGCGGGTCGAGGAGATGCGCCGCCCGTCCGCAGCCACGACGTGGTCGACGACTTCGATGCGAAGCGGGTCCAGGTCGCGCTCCCGCCGAATCTCGTTGATGCGGTCGCCCCCCTCGACCGTCTCGGGCGAGACGACGAGCGCATCGAACTCCGGTTCCGTGGCGATGCCAGTCGGTTCTTCCAGGACGCGAATCTCGAACGACCGCCCGGACGCGTCCGCCATGGGTTCGAGTTCCGCCCGCAGGTCGCGCTCTCGCTCGTCGTAGGGACGAACGTACCTGTCGACGTGCCTCGTCTTCGGCGCCAACTCGTCACTCGTCAGTCCGACGGTCACGTCTCCGAGTTCGAAGGCGCGTTCGAACAGGGCGAGGTGTCCGTCGTGGACGGGGTCGAACGTACCGCCCAGCGCGACGTTCATATCTCGGCCACGTTGCCTGCTGTGTAAAGCGTTACTCGTCGTCGCCGTCTTCGACAGTGATAGTCACGGGGCCCGTCTCGTCGCCGTCGCCGTCGCCGTCGAGTCGCTTGTCGAGGTTGAACACGGTGTTCAACTGGCCCTGCACCTGGTCGACCACGTCCCGGACGAGTTCGCTCGGAGCGATGGCCTCGTACTGGTAGGGATTGTTTCCAGCGCCGGCGTTCTCTCGCTTCTGCCGGGAGACCTTGTTCTCCTCGTGCAGCTCTGCCAGCGCCTCGCGTACCGTGCTCGGGTAGAGGCCGGTTCCGTCGGCCACCTCTTCGCTCGTCGAATTCGGGTGCTGTCTGAGGTAGACGTAGATGCGGGCCCGCGTCTCGGTGTCGAGCACCCACGCCAGCAGGTCGACGATGCTCTCGTCGAACTCGCTGACGGCGCGGTCCGCCTCCGCCTCCAGTCGCTGCCGGGTCGTCTGCGTCTCCGCGTCGGCGTCCTCGCCGGCGTCGACGGAAACCCTCTCCTCTGTCTCGTCGCTGGCATCTTCGGAAGACATTTGTTCTACGAGGGAGGTCAAAACCTGACGGTCAAAAACCTTTTCGTCCGACCGGGTCAGCCGACGATTACGTCCTCGCAGAGCGCGTCGAGACCGCCGTTCTCGCGGATTCGGCGCTGACGTTCGGCCCCGCTCTCGGCGTCGTAGACGTCACACAGGCGCTCGAGGCCCAGGCGGTCGCACTCGCCTTCGACGAACTCGCCGAGGCCGACGACGCCCTCGCCGTCCGGGGTGATGAAGTCGGCACCGTGCCCGTAGCGCATCGCCCGCCACTTGTTCTCGTCGAGGAGTTCGCGCCTGAGGTCGTGGCCCGACTCGCCGTCCTCGTACCGTTCGGCGAAGTCGACGACGAGAGCGTGGACGTACTCGATGAACGCGAGCGTGTGGAGTTCGTTCGACTGGGCGTCTGGTGTCCGTACCTCGACGGTCCCGTGACCCGTGTGCGGTCGCACGTCGAACCATATCTCGCCCCGGTCGTCGATACCGCCGCGTTCGGCCATCTGGCGCTCGAACCGGCTGTACGCCTCGAAGTCCTCGAACGCAGTGGGGATGCCGGTGTTCGGGAGATTCTCGAAGATTTTCGCCCGGGCCGACGCGAGACCGGTGTCGAACCCGTTCCAGTACGGCGAGTTCGCCGAGAGCGCCAGCATCGGCGGGAGGTACCACCGGAGTTCGTTGGCAATCCACACCGCCTTGTCCGGGTCGTCGACGCCGACGTGGACGTGCAGCCCGGAGGTGGTGTTTCGGTGCTGCGGGTACTGGATGCGGTTGAGTTGCGCCTTGTACCGCGGTTTGGTGGCGTGTTCCAGTTCCCGCCACTTCGCCGCCGGGTGGAGGCCCGCCGCGGCGATTCGGTAGCCGTTGTCCCGGGCGTGTTCGACCAGCGCCTCCCGGACTCGACGAATCGTCTCCGGCGCTTCCGACGGCCGCTCCATCAGTGGCGCCTGGGTCTCCAGGGTGAACTCGAACAGTTCGTGGTCGAGTCGGCCGTCGAGTATCTCGGGCGGGTCGTCGCCGTACACCAGGTCGTCGATACCCGACGTCGGGCGGCCCGCCTCGTCGACGATGAAGAACTCCTCCTCGACGCCGAGTGTGCCCATTCGCTCGAACGCGTCCGCCGACCCTAGCTCCATCGGCGTCCCCTTTGTGACGGGCATTTAAATATATCGTGGAGCGTCGCGCGGACCGCGACCACCCGACTGCACCCGCCTTCGGGGGCAGCGACCTCGCCGTGAGGTTCCCCGCTGGCAGGCATCGTGACTCGGCTCGCCCTCCCGTCCCCGGGTCGTCACGTCACTCCAGTCCCGGCGGGGCGCCTTCCAGAGTCCACTCCTCCCGGTGCCAGGCGGCGTCCCAGAACCGGTACTCGTAGCGTGCGGAGATCCAGAACAGCTCGCGGTAGCGCGCTCGCTTCGCCGGGGGCGCGTCGGCGGCCACCTCGTCCATCAGGTCCTTGCACCACTGGGTCAGCTCTGTGAACTCCTCGCCGCCGTACGTGCGAATCCAGCGAGCGTACAGGTCGTCGTCCGGCACTCCGCGTTCCCGGAGGCGGATGCCCGTCTCGTTGAATCCCCACATGCAGGGCAACAGGACGGCGACGACGTCGGCGAAACTGCCGTGGGCGCTCGTCCGAACGAGGAAGTCGGTGTACGCCTGCGTCGTGGGCGACGGCGTCGTGGCCACCAGGTCCGCCGGGTCGATGCCGAACTCGGCTGCGTACGACCGGTGGAGGTCCATCTCGGTGTCGAGCGTCTCCCACAGGAGTTCGGCGAACGTCCGCATGTGCTCCAGCGAGGGCGCCTTCGCGGCCCCGTACGCGAACGTCCTGCTGTACTCGACGAGGTAGACGTAATCCTGCCTGAGCCAGTACCGAAACGGCTCCCTGTCGAGCGTTCCGCGACCCAGGCGTTCGACCATCGGGTGTTCGAGGATGGCGTCCCACAGCGGCTCTGCGTCCTCGGTGAGCGTATCGGTGACGAATCCCATGCCCGAGAGCCGGCCCCGTGAGACAAAAGCATTACCACCGGGTTGTAGTCGCGGATGGTCCCGCCGTCAGCGGCGTCGCCGGGACGCCAGCGTCACCGCGGCCTGGCGACGATTCCCAGGTGGTCGTCGTGGAATCGGTCGAGGCGGCGGGTCTCCAGCACTTCGTACTCGGCTTCCAGGTCCGTGCGCACCGCGTCGAACACGTCGTCGGGGTCGGCGGTCACGTCCTCGCTCCGGGCTTTGACGGCCGCGAGCAGGCGCCCGTCGTCCGCGAGGAACTGCCGGTTTCGGACCGCGACCGTCGCCTGGCCCCGCGTCGCCACGTCCTGAACTACCACGTCGAGGTCCGATTCGACGACGTGCGCGTACGTCGCCGGCTTCCGCGCGTCCTTTAGCAGGGGAAAGAGGTTCGGTCGGACCTCGGCGACCGAGAGCAAATCGCGCACCGGCCGGGGGGCGAACTCGACGGCGTACGTCGGGCCCGCGAAGTCGGCGACGTGGCTGACGGTCGTCCCGCTGGCGGCTCCGAGGTAGAGCAGCGACTCGCCGCCGGTCAGCCCCGTCTCCATCCCGAGTTCGAGCATCGCGCCCAGTTTCGAGCGCCCGGCGTCCCAGAGGCGCCAGTCGCCGTCCGTCGGTTCTCCGTAGACCGGAGGCCCCTGCGTCGCCAGCCGGGACGCCCCGTCGAAGCGACGGCGCTCGACGCCCGCGGGCAGGTCGTCGGTCACTGGTCGGCCCTCCCGCGGATGGTCTCCATGCGCTCGCGCAACTGCTCGTGGAGCGACGGCCGGTACTCGCCCGAGTAGTGATCGACGCGCGCGGCGAGGGTGAGCTTCCCGGCCAGGGCGCGGGCGGCCGACCCCCGGTCGTCGGGCCGGGTTCCGCGGACGAACTCGTGGGTGTAGATGACGCCGTGTTTCGGCGACGGGCCCCTGCCGGCGATGTGGGCGAACAGGGCGTCTTCCGCGCCCAGCACCTGGACCGTGCCGCTTGGCATCTTCGCGAGCGACTCCAGGCCGCCCGCCAGCGCCAGCAGGCGGGCCGCGAGGACGGGGCCCGCCATCTCGCTCAGGTTCGGCGCGACGTCGGGCGCGCGGGTTTCGATGAACGTCCGGAGCGCCGCCCGTTCGTCGGCCAGGTCGGCGACGCGCCGGGCCATCGAGACCACGCGCGTTTCGACCGGCGTCGAGGGCTCCCTGTCGGCGAGTTCCCGGGCCGCATCGACGCCGGTCCCCACGTCCTCGAACAGCGTCCCGGCCCACTCGACGACGCGCTCTGCGAGCTCGTTCGCGGTCCGTTCGGCGTCGTCCATGGCGCGGACCGCGTGGACGAGCTGGGCGTCGTCGGCGCGTTCGCGCTCGCGGACCGCCTGGCGAGTCGCCTGGAGCGTGACCTCGTGGAGGCGGTCGTAGTAGTCGTCGGTCGATTCTGCGAATCCGGCATCGACGGCGAGCGCCGGCCAGTCGTCCGGCGAATCGGACTCCCCGGCGAGTATGCGCTCGCTGAGGCCGTCGGCGTCGTTCGGGGCAGGCCCCTCGAACCAGCCGTCTCCCTCCCGGGTCCGTCCGTCCGTCATCTCCAGTCCTCGAATCGTCGCCCGGTGTTCCATTCCGTACCCATGGCTCGGTATCGCCCGGACGATGGCGGTCTGGCGTAAACAATCCACCTATCTCCGCACGCCTTCGGGCGCCCGGCCGCGCTCCGGGGGCGCCATTCAGTGCACGCATCTAGCTATAGAGATTTACGGCGAACAGGTTTTGCTCGTAGAAATCAATTAATCGAACAGGAGTTCCGGATGAGCGTCATTGCAACAATCACAGTCCAGGCCGGCGATTTTACGCTCGGAACTGCGCTCGCGGCCGACCCGGAGTTGCGCATCCGACTCGAGCGCGTCGTTCCGCTAGGCGAATCGTTCGTGCCGTTCTTCTGGGCCAGTGCCGAGAGCGTAGACCAACTCGAAGCCGCGTTGCGAACCGAGGGGGACATCGACTCGTTCGACGTGCTGGACACGACGAACGGCGAAGCGCTCGTCTGGGTGAGGTGGAGGGAGAACGTCGACGGACTCGTCAAGGCCATCGCGTCGAGCGAGGGGAAGATTCTCGAAGCGGTCGGTCAGGGACAGGAGTGGACGATACAGCTTCGATTCCCCGCGCACGGCGACCTCTCGACGTTCTATCAGACGTGCGTCGACAAGCACATTGCAGTCGACCTCCAGAGCGTTCACGCTGTCGTCTCCCGCGATGCCGACGACGGGTCCGGCGAGTTGACCGACACCCAGCGCGAGACGCTCGCTGTCGCACTGGAGAACGGGTACTTCGAGGTGCCGCGGAAAATCACCCTCGTCGACCTCGCGGAGATGCTGGACGTGTCGGACACCGCCGCGTCACAGCGACTTCGGCGCGGGATAACGACGCTCCTCCGGGGGACGTTCGACACGGAGGAGACGGAAACGGAGGCTGTCTCCCGATAGCAGTCGTCCACCAGTCAGTCCGTACCCGGGTCGGCGGTCGCCTGTTTTCGGACGCTCGTCCCTCTGGGAGTGGACGGCCGAGCGTCGGTCGGGCAAAGTCGGGGATAGCATCCCGGCGCCCGGACCCACACGCTTCCCCGTCTGCGCGGCGTAGGTGCCGCCTGCAGGTACACTCCAACGCTGTGACGTGCCCTCCGACACCCACTCTGTGGCGTGGCGACAAGCCCATTCCCCCGCGTGACGGCTTCGGGCCGGACAGACGCGCGGGGCTCTCACACCGTTGGTCGCTGTACGTTCGTCAGCAGTCACAGACCACCCATGGGAAATCCAGAATTCAGTAGTCGACGACCGGCCACCAGGCGAGAATTTGCCACTGCCCTCGAAGCGTTAGTTCGAGCCAGTATCGACAACGGCGTCGACATCTTCGGCGGGTACTCGTTCACCGACCACGGCGAATCGCCCGACCCGGGAATCGAAATCTACGCAGTGAAACGACGCACCGAAAACCAGCACCGCGTTCGCTGATCGCTCGGCGTCGAAACGAGTCGGTCGTCGCGCTCGACAGCCGTCTCTCTCGCGTTGCGGCACCGGCGAAGCGGAGCGTTTCGCCCCGGAGTGCCAGACACGACCGTCGCGTTCGATGTACGGTACTGACGGTGCGTTCACTCGCGAGACTGCGGATTCTATCAGGCGTCGTGTAACCGCCCACACATCTTTACTTCGCGCGGTCGGAGGGTCCACCATGGATTCCACCCCCGACGGTGGCGGTGCCAACATCGAGGGCGACCGGCCGGTCCCCGTGACACCGACCGTCGAGGACGACGCGTCGGTCGACGAGACAGAGCAGGTCCAGCTAGAGCGGACCATCGGCCTGACCGGTGGTCTCGCCATCGGCGTGGGAACGATGGTCGGCGCGGGCATCTTCGTCTTCCCCGGCATCGCCGCCGGGCAGGCCGGACCCGCCGCGGCGGCGTCGTTCGCCATCGGCGCCGTCATCGCGCTGCTGGTGGCGCTTCCGGCCTCCGAACTGGCGACGGCGATGCCCCGAAGCGGGGGCGGCTACTACTTCATCTCGCGCGGCCTGGGAACGATGGCAGGGACCGTCGTCGGCATCTGTCTCTGGCTGGGTCTCGTGTTCGCCTCGGCGTTCTACCTGGTCGGGTTCGGGAGCTACGGGACCGAAGTGCTGGCGGCACTCGGCATCCGTCTCGGCATCAGCCCGGTCATCCCCCTCGCCCTCGTTTTCGGGGTGGTACTCACCGTCGTCAGCGCCACCGGCACAGAGAACGCGGCCCGACTCCAGAACGGGGTCGTCGGGGCGCTGCTCGTCATCCTGACGCTGTTCCTCCTCTACGGCGCCCTCGATGCACTCGGTGTGTTCGGGGGCGTTCGGACCGCCGAGACGTTCGCGCCCTACGGGTCGGTACCCGTTCTCACGACGGCGGCGCTCGTGTTCACGTCGTACCTCGGGTTCGCACAGGTGGCGACAGTCGCGGGTGAGATACAGCGGCCCGGGCGGAACCTCCCGGCCGCGATGGTCGGGTCCGTTCTCGTCGTCGGCGTCCTCTACGTCGTGACCATCTTCGTCGCCACGAGCGCGTTCGACAGCGCGACGCTGGCGCGGTTCGGAGAGACGGCGATGATAGAGGTCGCGAGGCGGTACGTCGGCGCCCCGGGTGCGGTGGCGATTCTGGTCGCGGGGTTGCTGGCGACCGTCTCCAGCGCCAACGCGTCGATACTGAGCTCCTCGAGGGCGATTTTCGCACTCTCCCGTGACGCACTGTTCCCCCGGCGGACGGGCGTCGTGAACCTGCGCTACGGGACGCCCCACGTGGCGCTGTTCATGGCCGGGGGGCCGACACTGGTTCTGGTCGCCCTCGGCCGGGTGAAGGTGCTCGCGGAGGTTGCCTCGTTCCTCCACCTCGTCATGTACGGCCTCATCTGCGTGGCGCTGGTCGTCCTGCGGCGGCGTCGACCCCCGTGGTACGACCCCGACTTCGATGTGCCGGGGTACCCGGCGGTCCCCATCCTCGGCGCGGCGGCCAGTTTCGGCCTCATCGCGTTCATGCAGCGACTCTCCCAGGTCGTCGGCGTCGGACTGATGCTCGCGGCCGGCGGCTGGTACCTCTACTACGCCCGCGACGTGTCGCTGAGGGGGGTGCAGTGATGGTTCGCGTGCTCCTCCCCGTGCGCGTGCTGGAGGGCGAAACCGTCGGGCAGGGCGTCGTCGAACTCCTCGGGGCCACGGAGGTAGTCCTCCTGGGCTACCACGTGATTCCGGAGCAGACCGCACCGAGTCAGGCGCGCCTGTCGTTCGAGGAGCGGGCGCAGCGGGCACTCGATTCCGTCGAACAGGCGCTCGAACGCGGCGGGACCGACGTCGAGACGGTGCTGGTGTTCACGCACGACCGGTCGAAGACCATCGACCGGGTCGCAGCCGAGCGCCGGTGCGACGCGGTCCTCTACCTCAACCCGGCGATGGAGATGCGACGCGTCCTCGTGGCGCTCCACGGCGACGTCAACGCGGAACGAATCGGGCTGTTCGTCGCCGAACTCGCCGCCGAGCGCGCCTTCGACGTCACGTTCCTCGAAGTCACCGAACCCGGTCGAACTGGCGAACTGCTGGAACGCGTCCACCGGACGCTCCGGGAGGCCGACGTGACGACCGACCGGATGGACGAGCGCCGCATCACCGCCGACCGGCCCGTCGCCGAAATCGCGGCGGAGGCCGCCGACTTCGACGCCGTCGTGCTCGGCGAGCGGGCGCCGTCGCTCGCGTCGTTCGTGCTCGGGAACTTCGAACAGCGGGTCGCCGCCGAGTCGCTCGGCCCGGTGCTGGTCGTTCGCAGTCGGACGGAGTGAGCGGGTCGCCTCACTCAGAGGCAGACCGCGGGTGTGACACTACCGACTCGGCGAATTCGCGAGCGTTCCGCGCCCCGCGGGACGCGTCCGGCCCAATCCACGCGAGGTGGTCCGATTCGAGACGTACCAGTTTCGCGTCGGGAATCTCCTCGGCCGCGAACTCCGCGTGAGACATCGGTACCGCCGCGTCGTACTCACCGTGGACGACGAGGGCCGGACACTCGACTGTCCCGTAGTCGACCAGCGGGAGGTCCCTGAACCACGCTTCGTCCGTGAGCGTCCCCTCGATTCGCTCGCTGGCCGGGAGGAGCGACCGGACGAACCCGAGGGACTGTCGTCGCTGGTCCGGGTCGTCCGCGATGGCCGCCACGTACGTCTCGAACGCCTCGCCCTCCAGCGTCGATACCATTCTGTGAACCTGCGATATCAGCTGGTCCGGCGCGAATCGCTCGAAGAGGGCGAACAGCCCGGACCGCACGTCGAGGACTGGTGTGGAGGTGAGCACGGGGTCGACCAGCGGATTGCCGGTGTCGAACAGTCGTTCGTCGATTTCGGTGGTGATAGCCGACCCCAGTATCACGCCCGAGACGCGTTCGGGGTGCTCGGCCGCCACGTGCAAGGCGTGGGGACCGCCTCCGGAGATGCCTACCACCAGCGCCTCCTGGACGTGGAGTTCGTCGAGGAGAGAGACGAGCAGCGCCGCCTGGTCGCTGGGGGACCCCGAGTCAGCGAGTGGCGTCCGGAGGTAGCCCGGTCGTGAGGGAGCGATAATCTCGTAGCCGTCTCCGAACATCGCCGCTCCGGCCTGGAGCGCCTGGTCGTACCCGCCGGGCGTCCCGTGGAGGACGAGGACCGGTTCCCCCGACCCGCGTCTGGCGACTTCGACGTCGCCCAGGTCCGTAGAGACGAGTTCGCTCTCGTCCGCGAGGGCGTCGATTCGGTCCCGTTTCCAGCGACGCAGCGCCATCGCGGCGCCACCGAGGAGGGCGGCCCCGCCGACGCCGAGACGACGCCAGGGAACACGTGACATAGTCGTCAGTCCGGCAGCCAGCACAAATACCTGGTGGACGGGGACTCCGTCGAGTCGACCCCGTCGCTCAAAACTGGAGGTGCGAGGTGGAACTCGGCCCGTCGTCGTCCCCGTCGTCGTCGCTCACGCCCTCGTACAGGAACTCGACGTCGTCGTCCGTGAGATACACCTGCCCGTCTTCGACGGCTATCTCGATTGCGGGAAGCGTGGTGTTCGCCGCCTCCCCGTTGCCGCAGTACCCCGAACAGGTGTCGAACATCGACCCGTGTTTCGGACAGACGATTTCGCCCTCGCGGAGTACCGCGCCGACGTCCTCGCGATAGAGGCGCTGTGCCTCGTGCGTACACCGATTACTCCACGCCTCGACGCTCGATTCCTCCTCGTCCGGGTCGGCACACGGGACCAGCAACACTTCCTCGTCGTCGCCGCGGGCGTCCCGGACCGTACACGCCCAGGACCCCTCCTCGCGGACGGTTTCGACGCTCGTCAATCGGTACCTGTCGGTCATGTCCCCCGGTTGCACCCGGAGCCTGTAAGTTCTCCCGGCCGGCAGTCGCCAGGCGACACCTGCCTGCGCCCCCGCGCATTTCTGGTCGCGGTGCCTGCATCGGCTATGGAGCGAGCGTCGATTGCGGCGAGCGATTCGGTCGGCGGAGACGGAGCCATCGACGCCAGGGACCTCGCCGCGGCACTCGGCACGACGAACGTCGCAATCAACCACTACCGACTCCCGCCGGGAGCGTGGTTCCCGGCCGGCCTCCACGCGCACCAGGACCAGGAGGAGGTGTTCCTGGTGGTGGAGGGAGCGGCGACCTTCGAGACGCTTTCGGGGTACGTCACCGTCGAATCCGGGGCGGCGATCAGGTTCGGCCGGGGCGAGTTCCACGCGGGGCGGAACGACGCCGACCGGGACCTCGTGGCCCTCGCACTGGGCGCGCCACGGGAGTCACAGGACGTCCGGATACCCGTCTCGTGTCCGGAGTGTGGGCGCGAGGACATGCGCCTTCGGACGGGAGACGACGGCGTCACGTTCGCCTGCCCGACCTGCGGTACAGAGCGAACCCCCGTACCGTGCCCCGAGTGCGGTCACGACGACCTGCGGGTCACCCTCGGTCCCGAGATGCGCCCGGTCGTCGTCTGCAGAGGCTGCGACACCCGGGTCGAGACCCCGCCGACCCGCGAGGGATGGTGACGTGGAGTCAGGCCGCGGGGCGAATCCGCCGGTAGAACGCGGTCGAGTAGGTGGCGAAGAACGCGCCCGCGACTGCGGTTAGCGCGAGGACGACGACGCCGACACCGATAGCCGCGACCGGACCCAGCGTCGGGAGTGACGTCGCGAATTGCGGCGGGGACGTCCCCACCTCCGCGGGCCCCGGGCGAACGCCCCGCGTGGTGAGAATCGAGTACAGGCCCACGACGAGGCCGAAGACGGCGCTCCCGGCGCCCACGAGGACGGTGTAGCCGACCACGGAGAGCAGGTTGTGGCGGACGCACCAGGCGCTTCGTCTGACGCCCGCAACGGCGCCCAGGTCGTCGACGACCACGGCGTGCGCGAAAAACTGGGTGACGAACACCAGCAGGAGGTAGGCGAGCAGGACGAGCAGGACGACCACGCCGAGAATCGCCAGTGCGAGGACGTTCGGCTGGCCGCCCCCGACGACGAACGTGAGTCCGCCCACTACCGCGACGAAGAACCCGCCGATACCGAGGACGAAGTTGACCGCGAGCAGGGCGAGGTAGACGACGAATATCGACACGTAGTGGGCCCTCCCGGTTCGAAAGAACGTCGACAGGGACGTGGACCCGTCGAGCGCTTCGTTCGCCATCCCGACGACGCCGCCGAGGTACAGCGGCATGACGAGGACCAGGAGGGCGCTGAAGGCGAGGGACACGACGCTCCCGAGGAGCGGGTCGATGGACTGTGCGACGAACCCGGGTATCTGGAGGACGCTGAACGCGACAGTGACGAGATACAGGACGGGATTCCGCCCGAGAGCGCCGACTGCCGGCCGGAGGGCC
>JBEPXT010000012.1:0-47472 GCA_041641795.1 Salinigranum sp. | reverse complement strand
TAAAACTCGGCGTCGGGCTCAGTTAATCGGTGTGATTGAGCTATTCTCTGTCTGTGTCACACCACTCTTGACAGAATTTGGTAACGTTTCTACGGTCGTGCTGCATAGAGGGCGCGAACGTATCACGGTCAACACTCGCTCACCGGGTATCAGGACGATGGCTGAACATCCACAGATGCCGATAAACCTCCGGACTCGTAGAGTGGGAATACCACGTCGAACGTCGTGATTTCGAGATCGCGTACGTCGGAGCCGTCTCGGAGCTTGGCGTGGATCTCCGACTCGAACAACGCGTCGCGTGACTCCTCGGAGTCGAAGACGTAGATCCCCCCAACCCGTCCACTGTCCTCGTCGTGAATGTAGAACTTCTGCAGGAGTCCATCCATGTCGTGGAACTGTCGTGCTCGCTCTCGAAACCGGGACTCGATCTCCTCGAGACTCAATTCCGACTCGAACGTGATGCATACGATTTCCATGAGGCTATGCTGCTGGCGGCACGTTTGGATTGAGATGGAACACGTTCTCCGGATCCCACTGCGCTTTGATTGTCGCGAGTCGCTCGTACGTCTCCTTACCGAGAGCGTCGAGAACGCCAGATTCGCCCTCGTCGGGACTGGTCGCATTGAGGTACGCGCCACCGGTCGCATGCGGTGAGAGGTCCTCGAACGTTCCCCGGGCCCACCCGATGTGGGTCTCGTCCTCGTCGGCCTCGCGCCAGCGAGCCTGGATAACCACGAACCACTCGGCATCGCGGTGCTGGTACGGAGTGGAGTCGGCCGGCCGACGCGCGATCTCGCGACCGAGCGCCATCATACCGATGGCCGTCTCGGGTGAGGCGATGTCCGCGGCACGGTCGCAGATGACACCGATGGCCTCCTCACTCATCTCCGCGAGATAGTGTGTCTTCCAGTAGTTGCGCGCGCCGAGACCAGCGGCTGCGTCGAACATCGTCTGGAACGTCGCGTATGGCTTCGGTCCGATGGCGTCGGCGATGGGGGTGCCGACCGCACGGATCGGTGCCAGCGCCTCCTCACCCGCGGACACGTCACCGCCGTACATCACGGTCACCATGAGTACTAACTCGCCGTGGACCTCCTCGGGCAGGAACGGAGCGGGCGGCGCTTTCCGGATACCTATGACGCACCCAATTTCGTCAGGGCCAGCGTTGAGAGCCTTCGTCACCTCGGCCATCACTTCGGGAGCGTCAGCGAAGTCGTAGACGATGGGGCCCGCCAGGACCGTCGGTTCGAGTTCGTGAAGACGGAATTCGAACGCTGTCACGATACCGAAGTTACCACCGCCGCCACGGAGTGCCCAGAACAGGTCGGAGTTCTCGCTCTCGCTCGCGGTGACGAACTCCCCGTCAGCGGTCACCAACTCGATCGACCGAAGATTGTCGACGGTCAACCCGAGTGAGCGTGACAGGTACCCGAACCCGCCGCCCAGCGTCAAACCGCCGATTCCGACCAGAGAGATGAAACCGCCCGGCAGGACGAGCCCGTGTGCCTGCGTCTCGACGTCCACATCGTGGAGGAGTGCACCGGATTCGACCCACGCCCGTTTGCCGTCGGGGTTCACACGGACCGATTTCATCGCCGAGCAGTCGATCATCAGCCCGCCGTCGGTGACGGCGTGTCCAGCCACGTGGTGTCCCCCGCCGCGAATGGAGATCTCTAAACTCCGTTCACGAGCGAACCGAACTGCGGCCATCACGTCGGCGGCCCCGAGCGGTCGAACGACGACAGCCGGACGTCTATCGATCGCCGCGTTCCAAATCGATCGTGCCTCGTCGTATTCCTCATCAGTCGGGAGCAGGACGGCACCCCTGAATCCGCTTCGAAGTGCGTCGACTTCGTCGTCTGACAACGGTTTGTTTGCTGTTAGGGACATTATCTACACGGAAAGGTGGTGATTCGAGACCCCCTCGACACGTCGTTGTTCTATCGCCATCCGCCGAGCCGCGGCCTCCTGACGCATCGCATCGCGGTGATCATCCCAGGTGACGTACTTCGGAACGGGCGTCATCCCAACGGGAACCGTGTTCTCGGTCTGTTTGCTGTACGTTCTCATGCTTTTTCCTCACGTACTGATGGCGCTGCTGGGTCTTGATGACATCGCGTGATCACGTTGCACACCCTGCAATCCAGTCTTTGCTCGATACGGGTTCACCCCCATGCGGAACCTCCCGCCGCTGGAAGTGAAATCGATCCGCGCTTGGTACCTGGTGCAACCTCTGCAGTTCGTATACTACAGCTACAGCGAGTGGATTCAAGAGACTGTTACTGAATCCACACCGTTCTGAGGCTGGAGACGAACGATTACGCTCCCAGTTGACGACGGGAGCGTACAGCAGAGCCGTCAGCTCGCGACGAACACAGTTGGGTTGAACGGGGTTGCCTCGCGTCTGTACGCGTCGTAGAGCGACTGCGCGTGCGCCCGCGCCTCGGTCGTGCTGGTGTCGATGACGGCCCGAGAGAGTTCCGTCTCAGGGTCGCGACAGCACGTGCCGACACGCTCGTCGAATATCCAGAACCCGCCCGGGAGGTCGTCGGAGACCAGAAGAACGAGATTCCCGCTCTTCACCGCCTCGTTCGCGAGCTCGGGAGCGAAGCCGACCATGTCCGTCATTACATCGCTAGGAAAGACGAGTTCGACCGCCATGCCGGCGACAGCACGCTGCAACACCATCCTGACGTTCTCCGGTTTGTGAAGAACTGTTCCCATCTCCCGGAGCATCTCGGACGTCTCGAGGAGTTCCGCGTAGCGACTGTTCGGACAGTACGGGTTGCGCTCGTCTTGCAGTGTAATCGTCGACCCGGAGAACATCTCGATGGTGAACCCGAGGTCGGTGGGGAACCACTGCCAAACGTCGCGAATCGAGTGCTCTGTCTCGAATCGCTCTACGAGATCGAAGAACCCAGTGGCGATGAATTCACCGAGCGGTGTCAGTTCGTATCGGTGACCGTCGCGCGTGATCCAGGTTCGGTTGTCGAACTCGTTGAGGAGGCGTCCGACCGTGGCGTTCGAGGCACCGATCACTTCCCGTAGGTCGTCGCGACTCTGGGGGCCCGCCGCCAGTGCACCGAGCGCGTTCACGCGGTGTGCTGAACGAGCCAGAAATTCGATGTCTTCGACGGGCGTTATCATACCACTTACACGCTTGCTACGATGTTATCTATTCCGACGGGGATTACCCCTTCTGGCGGGGACCCCCTTCGAGGGAGCGTCGGTTCGCCCGGCGAGCGTCGTTCGAAAACAGGACAGGGTACTGCTGGTTACGGCCACGGATACATGACCGAGCGGCACGACTCCACGTTCGGGTCGAGAGACGAACCTGTTCGGGAGACTCCCGTTCGACAGCGGGACTTGTCGTTACCGCTCTGCTGCATAGACCCTCTGTATACAGCACACCACCTTCGTCAGCAAGCGAGGGTTTCGCCAGACCCGAAACTTCGACCTCAGCTCTCGGCGATGTGAGACGGACCCCCCGTACAGCATCGGGGCTTCGACACCTGCTCGAACACTCGGAGTCGGCACGCATCCCGCCGGTCTCTGCTGCTCGATGGCCTCTGCGGTGCTGGCCGTCTTCGGCCACCAGCCAGAACGGTGAGCCACCGAACCTATCCCCGCTGGCCGACTACGAGAGGGTATGTCCTCCTCGTCGCCCCCCGATCGGGAGGGTCCTGAGCTGTCCGTGGAGCGGTATCTGGCTCGACTCGGCGTTCCGCACGACGAGGCCGTCCCGCTGGACCGACCGACGCTGGAACGCCTCCAGCGTGCACACGTCCTGACGGTCCCCTTCGAGACGTTCTCCATCGGTGGGGACCCGTTCGGTGACCGCGACGGCGGTGGCGTCTCGCTGTCGCTCCCGACGCTCTACGAGAAAATCGTCGACGAGCGTCGGGGCGGGTTCTGCTTCGAGCTCAACGGGCTGTTCGGGTGGCTGCTCTCGGAGCTCGGGTTCGACGTGACGCGACTGGCTGGCCGGATGGTCCAGGCGATCGAGGTGCCGGCGAACCATCACCCGCTGCTCGTCAGGCTCGACCGAGCGTACGTGGTCGACGTCGGGATGGGCTCGCCGATGCTCCGGAGTCCCATCGCGCTCGGTGAGTCGAACCCCCCAGACGGTGCGGGCGTCAGCTGGCGTCTCGTCGAGAGCGACCGCCCGGACGCCGACTACCTGTTGCAGTACCGAACGGAGACCGGCGAGTGGACGGACCGCTACGTGTTCGACACGACGCCGCGGTCGCTGCGCTACTTCGCGGCGACGTGTGAGTATCTCCAGAGCGCCCCGGAGTCGGGGTTCACCGACGACCCTGTCGCGACGATGGCGACACCCGACGGGCACAAGAAACTGAACCCGGAGACGTTCTCGGTGACGCGCGGCGGGGAGACGGAGGAGCGCTCGATCGACGCGGACGAGTACTACTCGCTTCTCGAGACGGAGTTCGACATCGTGTTCGGCGAGACAGTAGGCCCGTTGTGACGGCTGCGGGCTGACCTGATGTCACACGCTGTCTCGTCGACGGGCGGTTCACTCGTCAGTCACTGATTGCGGATCGCTCCGAGGTGTGAACCCCTCGGACGTGGCATCGCTGGAGACGCTGGGACCACCGTCGGACTCGACGAGGTGCAGTGCATCGAACGGTGTGATTCCGTGGTCTCCGACGTCGCTCGCTGCCGCGACGCCACGAACGTCGACGAGGGCTGCGGCGGTCGTGATGACGCGGTCGGCATCGCGGTCTTCACAACCACTGACGGGGAGGTGTTCGACGAGCGTGGACTGTGACGTCCGCAGTTCCTCGCGAAGGTTCTGTGGGCACTCCTTCGACTGCCGTTCCGAGTCAGTCTCCGTCTTCGATGAGCGCCAGCAGCAACCCCCGCTTCGCTCCTCCTGGAGCCGACAGCCTCCGCCGCGGGTCGCATCATCGACCAGCGAGTGGACGCTGATAAGTCGGGGAGAGACGCTCGTCGTTGGATGGCTCCTCGGCCCAGGAGGGCCGGCAGCTTTCGCATCGGTGTACCCTCTCCGTCCTTTGGATAGTTCTGGTGGTGCGGCGTGTGCTGAAATGAGCTCAAATGTGGCGAGGGATTCGTTGGCCTGTTCTCGGGCGTTAGTAGCGTTCGCGACGAGTTTCGAGACACTACTGTCCGGAGTGATTGTGCTTGACGATGTAGTGAGCTGCTTGGATGCAGAGACACTCCGGATCCTTCCTCGATTGCACGCGCCAATGACGAAGTCCACCAGTTGACGATTGTTTGCTGCGACAGGTGGGGAGCCCACCCGTTTCGGTCACTGACGGACGGGACAGGGCTTGAAAAGTGAATTACTGGGATTCTGATCTTTTCGGTCCGTCTCTCCTGGTGGAGACAGAGTACGTCTATCAGTTTTCAATCGACGACGAAACGAGGCGACTGGTCGGTCGACGTAAGACACCGACCAGTCCTCCTCGAGAAATTCGTGCGAGAAGAATCACCTCTCTTCAGAAAACAGCGGGCTCGAATCGCGCTCCGGTACTCTGGCTGAGCAGGCCACCCTACCTCTTCTCTTGACCAATCCGTCAGGCCCTCGGTCCAGAGCCTCCTCTCTCCCGTCCTCAGTGCTAATCCCGGAGAGCCGTGTCACCGATTCCCCCGCGACAGACGGCACTCGCGTCAGACCGACCGATGTGTCTCAGCCCGCCGCGTCCAGACGTCCCCCATCGCGTCGCGGACGTCGACGTACAGGTCGTACAGCGCGTCGTACGTCGGAACGACGTCGTCTCGCGGGGTGTACCGACGGTCGACCGCACACATCCGGTCGACCGCCTCCCCGAGCGACCTGAACTCGTCCAGTCCAACCGCGAGCACGATCGCGGCCCCCTTCGCCCCGAGTTCCCGCCCGGCGGGCACGACGACGGGTCGGTCGAGACAGTCCGCGACGAGTTGCGGCCACAGCTTCGAACGCGTGCCACCCCCGCTCAGCGCCACGCGACTGGCGTCTCTCGGCAGGTGGTCGACGCAGTCGCGGACGGCCAGCGACAGGCCTTCGTACACGGCCCGGGCGAGCTGTTCGGGGCCGTGCTCCGGCGTCAGTCCGACGAACTGTCCACGGGCGTCGGGGTCGACGAAGGGGCCACGCTCGCCGGTCGGACTCAGATACGGGTGATAGCAGACGCCGTCGCTTCCGGCGGTGGCGGCGGACGCGAGTGCCTCGAGGTCCGTGACGTCCCCCACGCCGGCGAGGGTCTCGGCGGCCCAGTCGAGACTCGGCGTGCCCGCGTTCGACCCGATGGCGTACGTCCACAGCCCGTCGATGCCGAGGTTCATCTGGATGCCCGACCGGGTCGACTGCGGGCCGTCGACGAACACCTGGTGGGTGAGCGACGTGCCGAGCGTGACCGCCGTCCCCCCGGTGGTCGCCGTCCCACTGCCGATTCCCGACGCCGGC
Organism: Salinigranum sp.; assembly: GCA_041641795.1. Classification (GTDB taxonomy): domain Archaea; phylum Halobacteriota; class Halobacteria; order Halobacteriales; family Haloferacaceae; genus JBEPXT01. The sequence continues at coordinate 41,042 of JBEPXT010000012.1, read as the reverse complement.
ACGTCGAACAGCCCGGCCACGACTGGGAGCCCTTCCGGGAGCCGCGTCTCGGCGGCGGCCGTTTCGGTGACGCTCCCGACGGGTTCGGTCGGCGCGACCAGTTCCGGCAGGACGTCGCGCGCCTCCGAGAGACCGACGAGGTCGAACACCGACCGGTCGTACTCTCCGGTCGACTGGTCGAGGTACGGCACCGTCGCCTCGCTGTGATCGGTCACCCGCTCGTCTGTCAGCCGGTACACGACCCAGTCCTTGCACGAGAGAATCGTCCCGACGTCGGCGAACCGGTCAGGTTCCTCGCGAGCCAGCCAGGTCAGCAACGGGAGGCTCATGCCGGGATACGGTGCCGACCCGCACTGGGTGACGATGTCGTCGAGGATACCCTCGTCGTCCCACTCCTCGAGGACGTCGGCCGCCCGAGAGTCCGACCAGAGGACCGCGTTTCGAACCGGCTCACCCCCGTCCGTCACCGCCCAGAGCCCGTCGCCCTGGCCGGTGATACCGACGCCCCGTGGCACTGCGTCCGCTGGCAGTGCGTCGACCACCTCACGGATGGTCTCGGCGGTCAGTTCGTAGACCAGCCCCATCTCCTGTTCGGCGTGACCAGCCGTCGGATGGAGGGTCTCGGTCCCGCGCGTGGCACCCGCGACCGCTTCGCCATCCAGGTCGAAGGCGACCGTCTTGACGTTCGTCGTGCCGACGTCGACGGCGACCAGGACCGCTCGGTCGGTCATTCGAACGAACAGCCAGTCTCCTCGCAGGACCGGACGGTATCGGGGCCCTCGACCTTGCTCAGCAGGTTGACCTCGGTCCCTTCGCCGGCCTCGACGATTTCGCCCGTCCAGACTGGGTTGATCGACTGGTGGTCACACGCCCGATAGTAGGTCTCCCCGAGGACGGTCTGCATCTCGAGGTCTTCGAGTGTGTCGCGAACCGTCGCGTGGTCGGTCGTCCCCGCTTCCTGAATCCCGCGGGCGACGGTCCGGACGAGTTCGTAGCCGACGCGGGCGAAGTTTCCCGGTGGGGCGTCGTGTGCGCTCCGGTAGGCCTCGACGAACTGCCCGTTGTCGCCGGTCTCCAGTTTGTGGCTGTACAGCGTCGACGAGTAGGTGCCGGCCGCGACCTGACCGAGTGCGGCACGACTGACCTGCGCGAAGAGGGCCGTCCCGATGATCTCGACCTCGTCTTTCAGGCCGGCGCTGCTGGCCTGCTTCATGAAGTTGATGAGGTTACCGCCGGTCTCGGGGAGGACCAGCACGTCGGCGTCGGAGCTGGATATCTGGCTGATCTGCGGCCCGAAGTCGGACGTCCCGGGGTCCGGCATCGTCCGCCCGACGACGTCGACGTCGAGGTTCTGTTCGTCGACACGCTGTTCGAGTTGGGTCAGTGCGGACTGGCCGTAGGCCTCGTCGGTGCTGTGGAGCCACCAGTTCGTGCCGAGTTCGCTGGCGGCGAAGTCGGTGAGACCGGCCATGTGCTGGGCGGCGTTCGACTCGTACCGGAAGGTGTTGGCGTTACAGTCCTCGCCGGTCAGCGCGACCGTCGCCGCCCCGGACATGTAGAGCGTCTCCTGCTGGCCGACGTAGTCGGCGACGGCGAGTGAGACGGAACTCTCCAGTGCCCCGGCGATGACCTGCACGGCGTCCTCTTCGACGACCTTCTGGGCTTTCTGCCGCCCGGTCGCAGGGTCCGTCTGGGTGTCCTCGTACACGGCGTCGATTTCGAAGTCGAATGCGTCGCTCTCGTTGACGAACTGGACGCCGAGTGCTGCGCCCTGCCGCTGTGCCTTCCCGAGTGGGGCGGACGGGCCGCTCGTCGGAACCAACACGCCGAGCGAGAGCGTCCCGATGTCGGCCTCGCCCGCTTCGGCGTCGGTGCTGGTACTGGTGCTCCCCGCTCCGCTCTCCGACCCGCTCCCACCCTCGCTCCCGCTTTCGGTCCCGCTTCCCCCGTCCCCGGCGTCTCGGACGCACCCTGCGAGTCCCGTCAGGGCCGCACCGCTCGACAGTAGCTGCAGGGCTCGACGTCTACTCAGGCCACCACTGGAGGCAGCAGCACTCTCCAGCGTCCCGTCGGGTGTTGACATGAACCTCTGTATCGAGTTACGACACTAAAGCATACTGATGTACAGGTCTGTCCGTCGGTCCGCACGAGTAGCGTTCTCCGACGCGATGAGTGACAGACGTGGGGCCTCGATACCCTACCGACTCACACCCAGATGCCGGTCGAGGACGTCGTCGTCGGCCTGCAACTCGTCGCTCGTGCTGCCGTGGACGATGCGGCCGTTCTCTACGACGTACACGTAGTCACAGACGTCGAGTGCGACGTGGACGTTCTGTTCGACGAGGAGTACGGTCAACCCCTGTGTTCTGAGTTCGTCGACGAGGTCGACGACTCGCTCGATGATGTAGGGCGCTAACCCTTCCGTGGGTTCGTCGAGGAGCAGCAACCCGGCGTTACTGACGAGCGCGCGGGCGATGGCGAGCATCTGCTGTTCGCCACCACTCAACGCGCTCGCGGCGGTGTGCTCGCGTTCGGCGAGGTTCTCGAAGGTGTCGAGCACCTCTGGGATACTCCGACCGAACGCCCCCTCGCGACCGCCCAGTGTCGCGAGTTCGAGGTTCTCGCGGACGCTCAGACTGTCGAAGACGCGGCGCTCCTCGGGAACCAGCGCGACGCCGCGACCGACAGTCGCTTCCGGCCCGGTGTCGGTGATGTCCGCGCCGTCGAACGTGATGGACCCGGCTCGGGGGGTGAGAGAACCCATAATCGCCCGCAGCGTCGTCGTTTTCCCGGCGCCGTTGCGTCCGACGAGACCGACCACCTCTCCCGCTCCGACGTCGAAGCCGACGGCTTCGAGGACCGTCGTCGCCCCGTAGCCGGCGGTCACACCGTCGAGGCGCAACAGGGGGTCGTCGAGGCGGTAGCGACCGTCGCCTGCCGGGCCGGGGCTGGGCGTCGCCTCGGCCTTCGACTCCGACTCCCCGTCCCGCGTGGGTGTGTCGGTCATCGCTCGTACCCCCCGAGGTACGCCTGCTGAACCGCCTCGTCGCTGGCGACTTCGTCGGGGGTACCCGTCGTGATCGGCCGCCCGCTGTTGAGTACCGTGATACGGTCGGAGACCTGCATCACGAGGTCGACGTCGTGTTCGACGAGGAGGAGGGTCTCGTCCGCCAGCACGTCCTCGACGAGGTCGATGGTCGCGAGCGTCTCCTCGCGGCTCATCCCCGCGGTCGGTTCGTCGAGCAACACCACCTGCGGGTCGGTCGCGAGAACGAGTCCCAGTTCGAGGCGTCGTCGGTCACCGTACGAGAGCGTGCTAGCCTGTGCCGCTGCCGACGCCGCGAGGCCGACTCGGTCGAGCACCGACTCCGCGTGGTCGGTGATCGCCTCGAGACTGTCGGTTTCGGCGAAGAACCGCTCTCTCGTGGAGAGGTCGTCGTAGGTCGCCGCCTGGGTGGCGAGCCGGACGTTCTCGCGCACCGAGAGTCCGTCGAAGACCGTCGTCAGCTGGAACGACCGGGCGAGCCCCTTCGCGACACGTGCTGCTGGCGGGTCGTCGGTGACGTCCGTCCCGAGCAGCGTGATCGACCCATCCGTCGGCGCCATCGCCCCGCTGACGAGATTGAACAGCGTGGTCTTGCCCGCCCCGTTCGGGCCGATGATGCTCCTGAACTCGCCGCGTTCGACCGCCAGGTCGACCCTGTCGACTGCGGTGAACCCACCGAACCGTTTCGTGAGCCCGTCGGTTCGCAACACGACGTCGCCGGTCCCGGTCGTGATTCCGGGAGCCGTGGACTCGCCCCCGGTTGCTGGCTCAGTCATCGCCCTCCACCTCGCTGGGCCGCCGCCCGGAGACGGTCGTCTCGTCGGCTCTCCCGACGGACTCGGCCAGCCGACTCGGGAGCGACACGAGGCCTTTCGGCAAGAACAGGACGACGGCGACGAAGGCGGTCCCGAGGAGCAGTCGCCACCACGGGATGAGCGAGGAGAGTCGCTCCTCGAAGATGGTGAACACGGCCGCTCCGAGCATCGGGCCGTACAGCGTACCAGCCCCTCCAAGTACGGCCATGACGACGACGTCACCGCTGTTGATCCAGTGCAACAGCGTCGGGGTCGCGAAGCCGTTGTGGAGGGCGAAGAGCGCACCGGAGAGGCCGGCGAGCGTCCCGCTCACGGTGAACGCCCGCCGTTTGGCGCGCTGGACGCGGTAGCCGACGAAGCGCGCCCTGAGTTCACTCTCGCGAATCGCCTGCAGGACGGACCCGAAGGGTGCGTGCATCATCCGACGGACGAGGAGGTACGAGCCGACGGCCGTCGCGAGGAGGAAGTAGTAGAACAGCGCGTCGCCCGTGAACGCGAACGGTTCGCGGCCGACGATGATTTCGCTGAAACGCACGCCGACGGGGCCGAGTCCGTACAGCGGCTCCGGGACGCCGAAGAGGCCGTTACTCCCTCCGGTGACGCCGAACTTGACGACCGCCTCGTTCGCGAGTTCGGCGAAGGCGAGCGTCATCATCACGAAGTAGACCCCCGAGACACGGATGGCGAGGCGACCGACGACGCTCGCGACGAGGGCAGAGCAGACGAGGGCGACGGCGAGGGCGACGAACGCCGAGGGCGTGACGTGCATGAGCGTCAGCACGACGGCGTAGGCACCCAGCCCGTAGAACAGCGTGTGTCCGAGCGAGATCAGGCCGGCGTATCCGAGGACGATGTCGAGACTCAACGCGAACAGCGCCCAGATGAGTGCCGTCGTCACCATCGAGACGACGAACTTCGAGTAGAGGACGCCCTCGAACACCGGGACGAGCGCGAGCAGTCCGACCACGGCGATGCCCAGGCGGAACCGGACCTGCGGGCGGGTGCCGAGAACGCCGCCGTCGAGGTCACTGACGAACTGGCTCGGGGCGGAGTCACTAGCGCCGACCGGGGTGTTGCCGCCCCCGAACAGTCCCTCTGGACGGACGAGCAACACGACGATCATGAGCCCGAAGATGACCATCCCCTGCAGGTCGGGGACGAACGTGCTCGCGACGCTCTGGAGGAGGCCGACGACCAGTCCGCCGAGGACCGCGCCGCGGAAGCTCCCGAGTCCCCCCAGGACGACGATGACGAACGCCGGGATGATCACCGCGTTCCCCATCGCGACGTTCACGTTCTGGTAGCCACCGAGGACGACGCCACCGAACGCCGCCAGCGCGGCGCCGTACCCGAACACGAGCGTGTAGTAGCGGTCGATGTCGATGCCGAGGTTGCGGACCATCCCCCTGTCCTCTGCCCCGGCTCTGATCACCAGCCCGAACCGGGTGTGGTGTAGGAGTCCCCACGTGACGAGGGCGAGTACCAGGCCGGACGCGATCATGAAGTAGTTGTACAGCGAGTAGGAGAAGCCGACGAGCGTCACTGCCCCGTCGAGCAGTGCCGGCGGAGAGAGGTTCTTGGCTTCGGTCCCCCACACCAGCTGCTTCGTGTCGTAGATGATCAACAGCAGGCCGAAGGTGAGGAGGATCTGTGCGAGTTGGCCGCGCCCGTACACACGTCGGACGAGCCCCCGTTCCAGACCCGCACCGAGGGTTCCGACGAGGAGCGGGACGAAGACGAGTGCGAGCCAGAAGCCCCCCTCGCCGAACCCGACGACGACCGAGAACGCGAAGTAGGCACCCAGCGCGAGTAACTCGCCGTGCGAGATGTTCAACACGTCCATCACGCCGAAGACGACCGACAACCCCGCAGCGACGAGCACGTAGACGACCCCGATCGTCACCCCGTTGAGGAAGATTTCGAGCAGTTGGAGTGCCGAGACCATACCACGCTCTCACGAGCCCAGTGATAAAATCCCATCTCTATGACGCTCTGAGCGCGGGAGCGCGGGAGCGCGTTCGACGAGGCACGCCGAGAGCCGAGGGAGTGCCACCACAACGGTCCTGTCGCGTCGCGTGCGGGGCCCGGAGGTGGACGGGACCGCCGCTCGAGGAGTCACCGCGGGTGTCTTCGGCTCGAAGCTCCCCCGGCCGCGGTGCTCTCACCGCCGCGACTTCGCACGTGCTTACGTCGCTCCACCGACCATGTCGCGCCAGTCTTCACAGTTCGGACAGACCAGATCACTCCGGTTGGCGACGTTCACGAGGAGGGTCGCCCGACAGTTCGAGCAGAGTTCGTCAGCGGGTTCGTAGCTCATACCTAACGGATACAGGTGAACGCATGAAATCACGCTGCCTAAGAAAATAGGCTCGTATCGACATTCTCGTATTGTTACCTTACACCAGACGATACGCTAACCACCAGTATCCGACGCCGATGTCGACTCTCCGCCTCGTCTCGACCACTGAACGACAGACTACCGACGACAGGTCCGGTCGTGCTGTCGTCCACCCGCGTCGTCCCCTCGGCGCACTCACCGAACTCGTCACTGAGCTGGTGGGGCAGCCCGGACGTATGGGTTAGCAAGTGGTGAATCTGGATGTCGTCGGTGTGGTCCGTCCCCCGATAGATGTGGAGGCCGCTCAGCACCTCGTCTGACAGATACGGTGAGATCGGGTCGTCGAATCGAAGCTCATCGTCCTCGGCTACCATGGCGATGATAGTCGCGGTGAACGTCTTCCCGATACTCGCTGAGAAGAAGGGCTGCGCCGGGTCGATGGGGCTCTGACTGACCTGCCCTGCGGCCAGACTCAGGTGGACGTTCCGACCTTCGGAGTGGACCAACAGGAGAGCGCTGTGGAAGTCTGGCGTGCCGTCGACCGTTCGACGGAATCTCGTTTGAATCTTCGATGCCACCTCCTCGGGTTCCATACGCTCGTATGGAACGTGCTCCTCAGTATTGGTTGTCTCGCGACTCCGCTCCGGTCGCTGTTCTCCTGTCGCTGACGTGGCTACAGACAGCAACCGTACGCAGCATACGGCTTCTGATCGCAACGGTGGAGAGTGCACAGTCGCGCTGAACAGAGGGCGCGAGCCGCCACCTCCTTCGTGAGGCGCGTGACGAGGTCCCACCCGTTCGCTCCTCTCACACGAGACGGAACCGACAATCCGGTGGTACGACGCTCGCGACGGTGACCGGACACCGTCTCTCCAGAGGTCGTGACAGCGTGACATTTGCAAGCACAGGTTTGGTCATGGTCCACGCGATACTGTAGAGTGGAATCCAACTGCCGCGCCCCGACCCACCTCACCTCCCCCGCTCTCGTGCAGTTGGATTCCGGTTTTCCGGCGCCGTCGAGACGTCGTTCACCGGTAGTTTGTCGAGGCCGCGCTGAACACACCGCGCGTCTCGGTCACAGAACCCGTCGTGGGTGCTTGTCGTCCGAATCCGGCGTCGTAGAGACTCTATCGTCGCCGACAGAGAATCGAACGCAACGATGGGGCTCGCGGGAGACAGTACGGACCTCCGAGACGGGTGTGGAACGGGGTGGAGAGACGGTTAGCTCTCCTCGAGGATACCGAGTTGCTGGAGCATGAGGAGGTCGTCCTGTTGATACAGCTTTTGCGCGATCTTCCCCTGTTCCATGCGGAAGATCGACAGGCCTCTGACCTCGAAGGATCGGTTCGTCGCAGGAATGTCGAACATCTCGTGTTCGTGGGTCCCGGTGAAGATCCAGCGCGTAGCAACTCTGTCTCCGGATTCCAGGTAGTCTGTCCGGTCGAGGTGGGCGTCGGGGAGGCCGGACAACGTCTCTCTCCACCACTCGCGGTACTCCTCGATGCCGTGTATGTCCCCATCGGCGCCGATCAGCCCCTGCACGTGGACGTCCTCGGTCACGACCGCTGGTAGCACATCCAGGTCTTGCTCGTTGAACGCCTCGATGTACCGCTCTATCACCTGTTTGTGCTCGACTGCTGTGGTCTCTGCCATGAGTTCTTCCTGTTTTCACGACCGAATTTTTCAATTGGGCATTGTGACGTTCTACGCGACGTACCTTCCACTCCGCCCTACCGGTCTGACGCACGGAGAACGACACCTAGCTTCATCGACGTATGGTGCGTTAACTCTTATCACGACCCGTCGCACTGTCCTGTTCGGCTTGCACTCCGCCAGAACGGACAATCCGAAATCGATATCGGAGAACGGTATCCGTCGTGACGAACGCGGCTTCTGTATCGGTCAGGTCGCTACTGACGGACACCGAGGGGCGAGAAGCCGCTGCTGCATTCAGCGTGGGACTCGACCCGGGGACGACCGATTCCGGTGAACGGGAACGGCCGGACTCGCTCCACACACTGATTCGGATACCGGTCGGGAAGCCCCGTCGCCGGTGGTGAAGTCGGCGATTACACCAGTTCCGAGAACACCGTGCACTACAGAGTGGCATTCTGACAAATGCGTGTGAAAGCTCATCCGGGAGTGTCCAGATAGTGGTGGTACGGCCCTCAATATGTCGAACGTTCGTGATATTCTGTTCGGAAACGGAACAGGGTCGGACGAAAACGAGGACGCAGATAACGCTGACGACGCCTTCGTTCCGTCCGAGATGGACCTGTTCGTACGAGTTGGACATGGGGGACAAGAGGACGACCTGGCGCGAGAGGTCACAAACATCCAGAAACGGGCCGAGGAGATCGAAGGACGGGAGTGGATCCCCGGTGGCGACGACTCACGAGCGTCACTGCGACCAGTACGTCGATGAGACTGGTGACGGCCAGCGACTGACGCGAGCAAACGCTGTCGTTCCCCGTCCCTGATGCTGGAACGATTATAGATGTATTTGGATAGTATCCCCGGCGCACGGCCGGGGGTTCGAATCTCTCCGAGACGTCGTCGGTCGCTCTCCGGGACCGGGTCTTCGGTCACCACTGCCACCAGCACACCCGCGCGGGGCAGTCGAACCGAAGGACAGCACTCGGTCGCTCCCGTTCGGATGGCCACGACGGCCAGTCACGACTACTCTGGCGTTCGTTCCGGTCACGGAGTGTCCTCTGTACGCCGAGAGGGAGTACTCGCACCACTCAGTCGGTCGTTCGGCCCGAGGAGAGGCGGGTTACGGTTCTTCACTTCGGGTCGTCACTCGGTCGGTTCGGTGCTGGGAGGGACCGAGACAGTCGGACTCTTCACCGGGAGTAGCACGGGAAGTCACGTTCCGATACGTCACATTCTGCTACAATTAATTATATTCGCAGCCGACACGTCTCGGCGTGTTCGGCGACGACGAGCGGGCCGGGAGAGGTGAGTCCGAGCGGGTCTCCAGCGAGGTCGGTCAGCCGGTGACCAGCGCTGCGACGTTTGCGTCCGTGTCGTCGGTCTTCGTCTTCAGCGCCTCACCACTCTCTGCATCGAAGAGATACAGCGCCTCCTCGTCGAAGTCGAACCGCACCTTCTGGCCGGCCTCGGGGCGAATCGCACTGTCGATGCGTGCAGTCACCTCGTGGCCGTCGACTTCGAGGTAGAGGAAGTTCTCGTTCCCCATGTGTTCGGCGACGGTCACTGTCGCCTCGGTCCCGCCCTCGGAGACGAGTCTGAGGTCTTCCGGACGAACGCCGACGCGGACCGTGTCGTGCCCCTCGACGACCGACGAGTTTCTGAGTTCGTGGCTGAACTCACCCGGACCCTGGAGCGTCGACTCCTCCACCTCGGCCGTGAACAGATTGATCGACGGGCTCCCGATGAAGTTGGCGACGAACTCGTTGGTCGGCGAGAGGTACACCTCCTCGGGTTTGCCGACCTGCTGGAGGACGCCGTGGTTCATCACGGCGATGCGGTCACCCATCGCCATCGCCTCGACCTGGTCGTGGGTGACGTACACCGTGGTGGTCCCGAGTTCGTGCTGGAGTTCCTGTAACTCGGTTCGCATCTGTGCGCGGAGCTTCGCGTCGAGGTTCGACAGCGGTTCGTCCATCAGGAAGACCTCGGGCTCGCGAACGATGGCGCGACCGAGTGCGACCCGCTGTTGCTGTCCGCCCGAGAGCTCTTTCGGCTTGTCGTCGAGCAGGTCCGAGATGCCGAGCATCTCCGCGGTCTCCTCGACGCGCTCGTCTATCTCTGCCCCCGAGAGCTTCGTCGAGAGGCGAAGCCCGAAGCCGATGTTCTTTCTGACGTTCATGTGGGGGTAGAGCGCGTAGTTCTGAAACACCATCGCGACGTTCCGGTCACGCGCCCGAAGCGGCGTCACGTCACGGGACCCGAACCTGATGGTCCCGGAGGTGACGTCCTCGAGTCCCGCGATACAGCGCAGCGTCGTGGTCTTCCCACACCCCGACGGGCCGACGAGGACGAGGAACTCCCCGTCTGCGACCTCGAGGTCGACGTCCTTGACCGCGACGACAGCCTCGTCCCCGTCACCGAACTCCTTTCGTACCGTGTCTAATGTGATTCCTGACATGGGTTACTCCTTGACCGACCCCGCGAGGATACCGCTGACGAACTGTTTCTGGAGGAACAGGAACAGCACGAAGATCGGCACGATCGACAGGGTCGCGGCGACCATGATCTGGTCGTAGTAGACGCGCTGTGCGCCGACCAACTGGTTGATGGCGACGGGGATGGTGTACTTGCCCTGTTCGAGGATGACGAGCGGGAACAGGAAGAGGTTCCACTGGAAGAGGAACAGGATGATCGCCAGCGCCGCTAGCGACGACTTCATCGTCGGCAGCGCGATCTTGTAGTACAGCTGGAACTCCGTCGCGCCGTCCATCCGAGCCGACTCCAGGAGGGCGTCGGGTATCGACCGCATGTTCTGTCGCATGAGGAAGATTCCGAGCGGGTTGGCCGCCCACGGCAGGATGATGGCCCAGTAGGTGTTGGTCATGTCCAGTTGGCTCATCAGCAAGAACAGCGGGATGACCAGCAACTGGATGGGCAGGATGAGCGTCGCGAGGATGGCGTAGAAGATGGGTTTCTTGAACCGGAACTCGTACTTCGCGAAGGCGAAGCCCGCCATCGAACACAAAAGCAGCGACAACAGCGTGTACGTCACCGCGATGAAGATGCTGTTCTCGATGGCGCCCGGGTTCCACAGGTGCCAGAAGTCGTACGCGAAGTAGACCGGCCCCAGCTGGACGTACTCGTTCATCCCGCCCACCGTGCCCAGGAACTGGACGTTCTCGCGGGCCTGCAGCGCGTCGAGGTTCGCGAGGAAGTTCGTGCCCGGGATCAACTGGGGTGAGGTCGACGAGAGGAACTTCGACTCGGGGAGTGTCGAGGCGACGACGATCCAGTACAGCGGGACCAGCGTCAACACCGTCCCCAGGAGGATGAACGAGTAGGTGAGGAACTGCCAGACGCCCTCACGCCGCGTCTCCTCACGCATCCTCGTCACCCCCGACGCGTAGCTGGACCGCAGACAGCACGCTCACCACGCCGATGAGGACGTACGTGAGCGCACTCGCGTAGCCGAGACGGAAGTCGATGAACGCCGTCTGGTAGATGTACTGCACGATGGTGATGGTCGATTCGAGCGGCGCCCCGCCCCCGTTGATGATGACGGGCTCCGAGAAGAGCTTGAACGTCCCGATGGTCGAGGTGACGAACACGAACAGCAGGACCGGGCGCAACTGAGGGATGGTGACGTACCGGAACTTCTCGACCCGGCCGGCGCCGTCGATCTCCGCAGCCTCGTACAGCTGTTGGGGAACGTTCTGCAGGCCCGCCAGCAGGATGATCATGTTGTAGCCGGTCCACCGCCACGTGACGGCACCGACGATGGTCATCCGTGACCAGAACTCGCTGGTGAGCCACGGGATGGCCGGCAGGCCGACGCTCGTCAGCACGAAGTTGACCAGTCCGGCGTCCTGCATCATCAGCAGGAACACGGTCGAGTACGCGACGAGGTTTGCCGAGACCGGCAGCGCGAGTGCCGTCCGGAAGAAGCCGCGGAACTTGACGAACGAGGCGTCGAGCGCCACGGCGAACAGCAGTGCGAGCGCCACCATCAGCGGCACCTGGACGACCAGGATGAACACCGTGTTGAACAGCGCTTGATGGAACAGCGTGTCGGAGAACATCGCCGCGTAGTTCTGTAACCCGACGAACTCGAGCCGTGCGATACTCACGAGTTTGTACGAGAAGACGCTCGTATCGACCCACAGTAGCGTCTCCCCGCCGACCCCCTGAAACCGGAAGAACGAGAGGTAGAGCGTGTAGACGATGGGAAACGCCAGAAACACGGCGAACAGCGCGATGGCCGGCAGCAAGAACAGGTAGCCGACGACGCCCTCGCTCGCGTTCGGGAGGCGCTCCGAGAGGGACTGTCGCCAGTATCTGATGCTGTCGCTCACCGTGGACGGGATTCGAGACGTGGAGTCCGAGGTAGCCATGGGCGCGTCTCTCTCAGGCGATATCCCGGTCGGTTCGGTCGGCCACCTGCTGTGCGGCCGCGTCGACCGCCTCCTTGGCCGTCTTCTTGCCGGTCATCATGTCCCGGAAGTGGGTGTTGATGGCCTTCGTCACCTCCGGCGTGTCGACGGTGAAGCGGTACGGCGAGATGTTCGGAGCGATTTCGGCGAACATCCGGCCGGCCGCCTGCCCGTCGAGGAACTCGCTGCCCTGGTCGAACGCGTCACTCTCGTACGCCGGTTTGAGCGCGGGGAAGATACCGAACTCCTGGTACATCGTGATCTGGTGCTCCTTCCGACCGAGCGTGTACGCCATGTAGTCCCACGCCCGGCGGGCGACCGGGTCGGACACCTGCGACGGGATGGTGAGGTTCGACCCACCCCAGTTGGTCGCGCGCGACCCCCCCGATTCGATGGCCGGGGGTTTGAACACACCCCACTGGCCGGCCGTGTCCCCGAGTTCGGCCTTCAGCGTCCCCTCCATCCACGCACCGGCGGTCAGGCTCGCGGTCGTTCCGTCGCCGAACGCCGTGAACCACGCGGACGACCACGAGGCGAGGTCGTTCGCGACGCCGGAGTCTCGAATCTTCTTCAGGATGCGGGCGACTTGGAGGCTCTTGTCCGAGTTGATGTTGACGGCGCCGTTCTCCGTGAACGGCTGCCCCCCGATCTGTCGGTACATCATCCGCCAGAGGCCGTCGTAGTCGTTCGACGGGAGGTTCAGGAGGTACTGGTCGTCGGGGAGTTTCTTCCCCTCCTCGACGTACTGGTCCCAGGTCTCGACGCTCGAGACGTCGACGCCGTGTTCGTCCATCACGTCACGGCGGTAGAACGTCCCCACCGGCCCGATGTCCCAGGGGAGCGCGAACGTCCCGCCGTCCTTCTCGAGCGGCCCCCACTTTCCGGAGACGAACTGGTCTTTGATACCCGCCTCCTGGAGCCACGGTGAGATGTCCCGAAGGCCCCCGGTGTTGACCCACGAGGCGGCGTCGACGCTCTCCATCATCGCCGCGGCCGGTGCGCCCGACCCCGACAGGAGCGTCGACTTGAACTTGTCCTTCATGTCGGACCGACCGATCTGGTTGATCGTCACCGCTCCCCCGTGAGCCTCCTCGTACGGGTCGTCGATGAGGTCGAGTGACTTCGCCGCGACGTCCCATCCCCACACTTCGATCTCGCTGGCCATCTCCGGGCCACTCTGCGTCGTGGTACTCCCCGAGGAGTCGTCGGACCCCCCGGAGGACCCGCCGGACGAGCCCGATTGAGTCGTCGTCGTGTCCGTCCCCGGTGCCTCTCCGGTCCCAGCGCATCCTGCGAGCGCCGCGAGTCCGGACGCACCGAGGTACTTGAGTAGCCGCCGCCTGTCGACTTCGTCGAGCGAATCGACCATTATGAGTCTGTCCCTCAGTTGATAACTATTCGTACTTAAAAATAACGAATCTTAGTCGGCCGTATGACACGTTCTCGGGAGGACGGGCTGACACGGGCGAAAAGAACCCGCGTCGCGGCGACGGCCCCCCGAGCGACGAGAGGGCGAGAGCGGCGTGAAAGCGGGAGTGACGGGAGAGCGACTACGACTCGGGCGTGACCGCGAGTGACTCGGGGGGGACTGTCACGACCACGGCATCGAAGGCCTCGAGTTCGGCGTCGCCGACGAGGAACGCAGACTCGGCGAGCGGGTCGCCGTCCGACGTCACCCGGAAGACGTCACTCGTGAAGTTCGAGACCCACGTCACGTCCCCGCGACGGTTGACCCGCACCCCACGGGGAAGCCGTGCCGTCGTGGCGACACCCGCACGGGCTAAGAGGTCACCGACGAGACTCGCGGCCAGATCCGCGTCCGGCCACACCCCGCAGTAGGTCACACTCCCCTCGCCGACGTCGTTCCGCGCGATCGCCGGGCGGCCCGCCGAGACGTCCTCGTCGTCGTGGACGGCGAGTGGGGTCGCCGCTTCGACCGCGAGCCACTCGCCCCAGACGGACCACGAGAACGACGCACCGGACTCGTGGTCCCCGTCGTCGACCGTCGCGCCCGCTGCGGCCTCGACGGGAGCCGCGAGTTCGTGCTCGAGTTCGACCGTCCGGTCGACTGCCGCCGGGAAGCTCTCGTGCTGGTCGACGGAGAGGCCCGCGAGGTCGGTGAAGGGGCCCGGTGCGAGGTCCTCCGGTAGCTGGTTGTAGGGGTCCTTCGCGCCCGTCCGAGCCCCCAGCAGGAGTTCACCGCCGTCCTCGACGAACGCTGTGAGGTGGGCCGCGAGGGCATCGTCCGCCAGGTGGAGTGTGGGCGCGACCACGGCGTCGTAGCCCGAGAGGTCCGACTCGGGGTGGACGACGTCGACCTGGACGCCCCGCTCGCGGAGCGCCCGGTAGTAGCGTCGGAGGTGCTCCCAGTAGTCGAACTCCGGGGCGTGTGGCTGTGCCGAGATGGCCCACCAGTCGTCGTACGCGTGCAGCAACGCGACCGGCGCGTCGACGTGGTCCAGCTGCAGGTTCGCGAGGTCCGACGCGGCGACCGTCGCGTCCTCGTAGCCCCGGTCGGCGGCTCCATCCTGTTTACGGAGCCCCGCGTGATACTGTTCTTGACCCTGCCGACAGCGTCGCCACCGGAAGTACAGCACCGCGTCCGCCCCGTGAGCCGTCGCGTGGTGTGCCCACAGTCGCATCGCCCCCTCGCCGGGTTGCGGGCAGTGCGGCGGCCAGTTGACGTCGCCCGGTTGCTGTTCCATCACCCAGAACGGGGCGTCGTTCGTGCCACGGTACAGGTCGTGGTTCAGGCCGACCTGGTCGGGGTCGCCGGCCCGGAGTTCGTCCATCGTCGGCTCCCCGGCCCGGCGGTCCTGGACGAACCCCGTGGGGTACGAGTCCCAGGTCACGAGGTCGAGGTCGTCGCTCACCGCGTGGGCGTCGAGCGTCTCGAAGTCACCCATGAAGTTGTGGGCGACGAACCACTCGTCGTCTTCGTCGTGTTCGCGGAGGACGTCGGCGTGGATGCGGTTGTACTCGACGACGCTCTCGGAGGCGAAGCGCGCGTATTCCAGCACGTGGGAGGGGTGGTGTTCGGCGGGCGTGGGGCGCGGTGGGTCGACGGCCTCGAACGACGGGTACCGCTGGCTCCAGAACGTCGTCCCCCACCGCTCGTTCAGGTCGTCGACGTCGTCGTACCGCCGTTCGAGCCACGCCGAGAACGCGTCGGCACAGTCGTCACAGTAACACCGAACGGTCCCGTGACAGCCGAACTCGTTGTCGGTCTGCCAGCCGACGACGGCCGGCCGGTCGGCGTAGTGGTCGGCCATGCGGGAGACGACGCGACGGCTCTCCGAGCGGTAGGTCGGCGAGTTGAAACAGGTGAACCGACGCGACCCGAACGAACGAGGGGTCCCATCCGGCTCCGCCTGCAAGACGTCCGGGTGGTCGTCGACGAGCCACTTCGGCGGCGTCGCCGTCGGCGTGCAGAGCACCACCTCGAGGCCGTGGTCCGCGAGGACGTCGACGGCGTCGTCGAGCCACCCGAACTCGAAGGACCCGCGCTCCGGTTCGAGGACGGCCCACGAGAATTCGGCCACGCGGACGTACTCGATACCGGCCGCGGCCATCTGTGCGGCGTCGGTCTCCCACCGCTCTCGCGGCCAGTGCTCCGGGAAGTAACACACGCCGATTGTCATACTCTCCCGTCCAGTCCCGGTGGTAAAAGGGTTCGCCGTCGGCGACGACACTCCCACACGCTTATCACCGTCCCGGCGTAGGGATGGGACGTGACAACCATCGCTTTCATCGGGGCAGGCAGTATGACGTTCGCGAGGAAACTCGTTGGAGATATCCTCTCGTTCCCCGCGCTCTCGGACAGCGAGATTCGACTGATGGACATCGACGAGCACAGACTCCGACAGACGGAGCGCGTCGCCCGTGCGATGGTCGACAACGCGGGCCTCGACGCCGAAATCGTCGCGACGCCCGACCGCCGGCGTGCGCTCGAAGGGGCGGACTACGTCCTCAACGTCATCAACGTCGGCGGCGAGGAGCCGTTCCGAAACGAGATTCGCATCCCCGAACGGTACGGTGTCGAACAGGCCATCGGCGACACCATCGGGCCCGGCGGCATCTTCCGAGCGCTCCGGACGATTCCGACACTCCTCGACATCGCCGCCGACATGGAGGAGCTGTGTCCCGAGGCACTGCTGTTGAACTACACCAATCCGATGACGCCGCTCTGCTGGGCGCTCTCGGAGGCGACCGACGTCGACGTCGTCGGTCTCTGTCACTCCGTCCAGCACACCGTCGAGGCCATCGCCGACTACGTCGGCGTCCCCGCCGGCGAACTGGACACCTGGGTGGCCGGCATCAATCACGTGGCGTGGGTGCTCGAACTCGAACGGGACGGCGAAGACCTGTACCCGAGACTCCGCGAGGCGATGGAAGAAGAAGAGACGTACCGGCAGGACACGGTCCGCTTCGAGATGCTCCGTCACTTCGGCGCGTTTCCCACCGAGTCGAGCCACCACATGAGCGAGTACGTCCCGTACTTCCGAACCGACCCGGAGACCATCGACGCGATGGAAGGGGAACGCTACGCCGAGCGCATGCAGACGGCGACGTATCTCCGTGGCTGGACCGCCCGCGCGAACGAACGGGACGACCCGGCCATCTCGGAGGACCTGGACTCGGTCGGCATCGAACGGTCCGAGGAGTACGCGTCCCGACTGGTTCACGCCATCGAGACGGACACGGCACGGCAGTTCAACCTCACCGTCCCGAACGAGACGGGCGCCATCGGCAACCTCTCGACGGACGGCTGTGTCGAAGTACCTTGCCTCGTCGACGGTTCGGGCGTCCACCCGTGCTCGGTCGGTGACCTCCCGGTCGAGCTCGCGGCGTTCGACCGCCAGCACCTCGCCGTCTACGAGCTCGTCGTCCGGGCCGCACTCGACAACGACCGCGAAGCGCTCCACCGTGCGGTGAAACTCGACCCGCTGACGGGAGCGGCCTGCACACTCGACGAGATTCACGAGATGACCGAGGAACTCGTCGCGGCGAACAGCCAGTACCTCCCCGACTTCAACTGACTACCGAACGGTCCGGAGTCGGCGGACCGGTGACGCTCGTCGTCGACTCGTCGTCTGGTTCACGAACGTGCTCGATACCGGTAACAGACGTTCTCCCGACGTTCGTCCACCGAAACGGTGCGCTCCGCCCGCGGGAGTGGACCCCGGCGGCCGACGAGTACGTAGTGGAACCGCCGTCCACGAGCACCCGGGTCTCCGAGGCTGCAGACGCTTCGACGGTGTGGGGGGTGTCGCTGCACTCGCACAGATGGTAGCCCTCTGCAAGAGTGACGGTCCACGAGCACTGTCGAACCTGCCGAGACGGGAGTAGCTCACACTGACGGCCAGAGTCCAGTATCGGACTGGAACTCCAGTCTTTCGGCTTTGCCGCACGCGAACGGCCCTATCTACCAGGCGCTCACGGCCGAGGACCTCGCTCAAGTCACGGCGCACGCGGGGCCAATTATCTGTGTGTGCCGTCACGTTACAACAATAAGAGTGTAACACGTCCGGCGACCGTGTGTCGACTGTGCTTCGGGACTGGCGGCGGCCAGAGAGTCGCGAGCTCTCTCCGGGACTCGCACTGCGCCGGTGGTGTGCAGTCGCGTCTCGGCGGGGGTTACCGCCTGGGACAGTTCGGGCGCGAGGGCAGAACGCTCTTCGACGACGCTCGCCCGTGACGTCGAGCGCGACGTGACCGTCGCCGACGGTGACGTCGAAGCGGTCGAATCCCCGAGTTGCACTGGACGAGAAACGAACACGGCAGCCTCTCCTATGCTACGGTCGGGTGTACAATCGGATATATTCATATCGCGAGTGTTCGCTCGAACGTGTGCTGGACGGAGTCGTCACGATACGTATTTTGCCGAATCGTAAACGAACGACCGGAAACTACACGGTACCGTAATTTATACTCGGAGACGCTTTTTGTCTCGTTCGTTATTGGAACGGGAGTTCATAGGATAGGCACTTCCTGACGTCGGACGAGAATGCTCGTGTGAAGACACAAAACAGATTGTACGTTCGGACGCCATCGGAGCGCACTCGCGAAACGGGATCCCACCCCTCCCCGGTGTCCTGCCCGCGGCACCGCAGCGTGGTCCGGGGGAACGGCACCTGTCGAGAAACGGTGGATAGCTCCCGTCGTAAACGTTCCGGAAGGGTGAGGTCACTCGCGGAACCGTCGAGTGGGTAGCCACCGGCAGGGTGAGCGACGAGGGCCCGTCCACGATTCGACCCCTTCGCCACCGTCACCGTCAGTACCGGAGCGGAACGCGCCACCGGTCGGTCCGTCCGTCGCTACGTCGAGTGGCCCTGTCCGACGCGTGCGACTCGCAGCGTAGCCACTCGCTCACGAACGGTCGTATCGGAACTATCGGAAACGACCCTGTTCCAGTTAAGTACTCTCGGTCCACAGTGGGCTGGTGTGATACAGGACGCCCGTGTGCTCCAGCCCGAATTCATCCCGAAGGAAGTCGCACACCGGGACGCCGAAGTCAACCACCTCTCACGGACGCTCGACCCGCTCACGGCCGACGAATCGCCCGAGACGCCGCTCCTGCTCGGCCCCTCCGGGACCGGCAAGACCTGCATCGCCCGCTTCACCGTCGACCGACTCCGCGAGGCGGTCCTCGAACTCGAGTACCAGTACGTCAACTGCTGGCAGGATTACACCCGCTTCCGATTGCTGTACCGGCTCCTGGACGGGGTCGGCCAGACGCTCGACGTCCACCGGCGGTCGACGCCTAAAGACGAACTGCTCGACCGACTCCACGCCTACAGCGGGAAGCCGTACGTCGTCATCCTCGACGAGGTCGACCAGCTCGAGTCGACGGACGTCCTCTACGACATCCATCGCATCAGGCGCCTCCACCCGATCCTCATCGCCAACCGGGAGGCCGACCTCTTCTCGCGACTCGACGACCGCGTCCGGAGTCGCTTCCAGAGTTCGGTCCGGATCCAGTTCGACAGGTACGGGACGGAGGAACTGATGGCGATTCTCTCGGACCGGGTGCGGTGGGGACTCGACGACGGCGTCGTCGACACCGAAGGGTTGCGATACATCGCCGAAGCCGCAGCGGGCGACGCACGGGTCTCTATCGGCATCCTCCGCACCGCGGCACGGGAGGCACAGCGCCAGGGACTCGACCGGATTCCGATGGACGTCGTCAGGAGTGCGGTCCCGGAGGGCAAGTCGGAGCTGAAACGCAAGGACCTGGAGAAACTCACCCCGCACCAGCACGTCGTCTACGAGGTCATCGCCGACGCCGAGCACGTGAGCCCGGGAGAGCTGTACGACGCGTACTGCGAGCGCGTCGACGACCCGAAGACGAAGCGGACGATTCGGAACTACTGCTCGAAGCTCGAACAGTACAACCTCGTCCGGGCGGAGGGACAGAAACGCGGGCGACGGTACCGGCTCGCGGCGCGGGCGCCCGACCCGTGAGCGGACGCGTGCGTCTCACGTCGCTGTCTCCGGCGTTCCGTGCGAACGGTGGCGCTCACGGTTTCGCACGCACCCGCGGTTCCCGTCAGGTCCAAGTGTGTCAAACGATGACGTAGTCACGGGACATGCACACTCCCGCCATCCGCACCGACCGTTCGGTGTTCGACCGTATCCGCGATGCGATCCTCAACCGTGGCGACCCCGAGAACAAAGAGGACCCATCCAACCCCGGCAGGCCCGCGTAGGGCGAGCGAGACCCGGTTCTCGCGCCACTCTCGAAGTATTCTCTCCCCGCTCACCATCTCGCCGAGCAGCCGGTGCGTCCGTGTCGGCTGGACGCGACACGCGGCCGACGCGCGCTCGCGACAGACGCCGACGGAGCGCCGCGTTCCGACTGACTGAAAATCGTGTCGGGCGTTTATCACCGACTGTGACCACGTCGCGCGTATGTCCTCGGACTTCCAACCCTTGCTGGGGACGGCGCTGGACGAACCTGGTATCGACGACGTGCTGCACGAGAGGGGTGTCGGTGTCCTGTCGATGAGCGCCGACGACGTGCCGTACGGCGTGCCGCTGTCGTTCGGGTACGACGGGGACGACTGTCTGTACTTCGTCTTCCTCGGCTCGACCGTCGAACTCCGCAAGGAGACGTACGCGGACCAGTCCGACGTGGCGAGTTTCACCACCTTCTCCGTCGACCCCGACGGGTCGTGGCAGAGTGTAATCGTCGCCGGGGCGCTCGACCGGATCGCCCCCGACGAGTGGGACACCGCACGGGAGGCGATGATCGACAACGCGTACCAGTCGAACCTCCTCGCCGAACACGACCTGCGAGAGAACCCCAACGTGTGGAAACTCGAGATCGAGGAACGGTCGGGTCGCACCGTCGGCCAGCGGTGACCGCGCAGGTCTCGGGTCGACCCGGGTCCGCTCCTCCGGCACTCCCCCCTGAGCAGTGACACCGGCGGTTCACCCGTCGGCCCCGGGGCCCGGCCCGACCCGGACGACGCTGGAGACCGAGACGCGCCCCACATCTCGTACGACGGTCGCGACCCCGGTCCGGACGGGTGAACGCGGGGTCGAAGTCCCGCTGGCACAACACATTTGCTCGTCCTCCCGCCACCCGTGAACGTGACAACCTGTACCAACTGCGGTGGCGAAATCGACGGCACGCTGCTCCCGGGGGCCGACGTGTACGGCGAGATGGCACGTGGGAACGACCGGGACGACATCCTCGCGGCGTACAGTGGCATCAGATACAAGAGCACGGCCTTCTGCGCGGCGTGTCTCGACGAGTCGTCCACCTGTCCCGACTGTGACGGGACGGGCACTCTCGACGTGGACGGTGACGGGGACGCGACCACCGAGTCGTGTTCGACGTGCGAGGGCACGGGGGCGACCAAGCCCGACCTGCTCCGCACCTGTTGCAGGTGACACAGTGAGCGGCCTCCCGCCGTGGACGCTCCAGAGGAGGGTGCGGCCGCCGACGGGGCCGTCGTCGGGGCGTAGCCACGGGAGAGACGCCGATGGTGAGACGCCCTCGCACGCACTCAGCGGTCGGCGAACGCCTCCCAGACGACCTCCGGGAGGCGCTGGTCGGGGTTCTCCGCCAGGCAGTCCTGCTTGGTGCGGTTCGCGTCCTCGGCGAGCGCGGCCGCCCGCCCGGTCCAGGCGTCGAACCCCACGAGCGTCTCGCGACGCATCCGTTCGAATTTGGCGGGTGTGTCTCTCACGACGCGACGACTCGACCGTGGACTGCCGGCGTGTAATCGGTGGTGACGGCGGTCGGCACCTCTCCACGCACAGGTAGATTCGTAACCTGTCCGGCCGGGACGACCGACAGTCGCCCGCCAGCCCCGTATCGAGCGCTGTCGCAACGCGAGTACACACCGGCGCAACGGCCATGTACCGAACGACCGACCCTGGTGTATGTCGTTCGGACTCGCGACGGACCTCCTGTTGGTGTTCGGGCTCACTGTCTTCCTCGCCGGGACGTTGAACGGCATTGCCGGCTTCGGGTTCGCACTCGTGGGAACGATGGTCCTCGCGAGCGTCGTCACCCCGGCGACGGCGGTGGTGTTCATGATCGTCCCGATTCTGTCGGTCAACCTCTCGCTGGTCCGTGACCTGTCGACCGCGGAACTGCGCCGCTGCAGTCGTCGGTTCGGACCGCTGGTCGTCGCGGCGCTTCTCGGCACCGTCGTCGGGATGGTCGCCCTCGACACGCTCCCCGAGAGACCGCTCCGGGTTGCGCTGGGCCTCCTCTCGCTCGGGTTCGTCGCGACCACCCAGTCGCTCGTCCCGATTCCCGGCCGGCAGGCCGCCATCGAACGGTGTTTCGTCGAGAGTCCGCCGGCCATGGCCGGGGTCGGTGTCGTCTCCGGAGCGGTGTTCGGCGGCACCAACGTCGGCGTTCAACTGATCGCGTATCTCCGGAGCTGTGACCTCTCCCACGGGACGTTCGTCGGAGTCGTCGCCATGGTGTTCCTGGGACTCAACGGGATTCGGGTCGGGGCCGCCGGCGTCCTCGGCCTCTACCCGGACCTCACGGTGGCGCTCGCCTCGGTCGGGGCGGCCGTTCCGGCCGTCACTGGCGTCGCGGTCGGCAGGCGGGTCCGGAGCAGGGTGAGCGAACGGTGGCGGCGGCGCGTCGTCCTCGGCTTGCTCACCGTCGTCGGCGCCAGACTCGTCCTCGGCGGGCTCTGAGCGAGCGTGGAGGACGGGGCGCGGGCCGCCGGCACCGGGACTGGCAGGTGCGGCCCACCAGTACGGACGACGACCCTATCGGTAGCCCGCCAGGACGAGGGCGATGCCGAAGACGACCCCGAGGACGGCGAACACCCCGCCGCTCAGACCGTAGAGTTCCGCCGTCGTGTACGGGAGTCGTCCGCCGTACCTCGTGACCCCCGCGGACAACAAGAGGGTGATTCCCGACCCGGTCAGGACTGTCGCGATGTCGAACCCAGCAGGACTGCCAACGTCAGCCATGTCGGAAGGCGTACACTCCGAGACGGCATAGGAAGCTTGCTTGCGACTCCAGCCGCTCTCACGCGGTACGGACGAGGGGGCACTGCGTCCACGCGTTGGCGCGACTCGTCGCCCGAAGTCGTCACGGGAGTGTCATCGGTGATATTTTGGCCGACACACTAATCTGTCGGTGCTGCCCGGTTCCAGCCGAGAGAGGTCGAAAACGATGAGTAGTGCTATCCAGCTGGTCGGGGCGGGACTCGTCCTCGCCGTGACGGTGGTCGTCGGAACCGTCACTCACGAGTTCGCCCACGCGTTCGCCCTCCGCGTGTTCGGTGTGCAGTTCGAGATGTCGTGGCTCGCGGGGCGCGACCGGACCGGCCTGCTCCGAGCGAGCATCACCGGCGACTGGGCGGCCGTCAGACCGCGGGCACTCCCACACGACTTCCAGCCGTGGCGGTTGCGAGTCGCCGCGATGATGCCGCTCGTCCTCGCCGTTCCGCTCCCCCTCGTCGCGCTCGGCGTGCTCCCTGACCCCCTCGCCAGCGGTGACCCGTACGAGGCGGCGGTGGCGCTCGGGTGGCTCGCGTGTGCGTTGCCGAGCCCCCAGGACTTCTCCCTGCTCTGGCACGCCGAACGGGCCATCGAGGAGAGCCCGCTCGCCGAGGCGGCGTAGCGGGCCGGGGAGCCGAGCGGGGAGGCCTCGGTGAGCGAGGACCGTCAGTTCGGTACCGTCGACGCTGATCCGCCCTGGAGCAGTGACGGGACTAGCTCGACCACGGTAGAGAGACTGCAGGAGTCAGTCTCGGAGGTGCCCGAGACGGGGCCGGACGTGACGGGGAGAGCGATGCCGTCTCTGTATCGCACCGTCGACAGAGGGACGGCTCGCCGCAGTGCTTATGTATTTCACTAGTCATACACTACGGTGCATCACTCTTCCTCCCCCCGAAGTGGTGTGACCCTGTCTGTGGGCAGGGTCGAAGCGAAGCCTGGGACCGTCAATTCCCACACTCGCTTCAGGTGTCCCCCTCGGCGTCTGCAGAGACGCTTCCCCCTTGCCTCGTCGGACACGGGTCGTCTCCGATGGCACCGAGTGCAACGCCTGGTCGAGTGTACCCGACTCGTGCTTCGCGGCACGAATGTACGAGCCCCGTGTCTGGCATAGCAAAGTTAGAATATTATGCGTTCGATGTTGAATCCGGAGGGCGGACGTTGGGCTGCCCCCGGTCCGTGGACCAGTTCGGCCCGAGACCCCCGTACGACCGGCTACTGTGAGTCGAACAGGACTCCACAGAGTGTCCGCTCGGCGGCCCTGAGGTGCGTGCTGAACGTCGGCTGAGACACTCCGAGCGCCTCCGCGACTTCCCTCCCCGTGCTCGCTTGCGGCGACTCGAAGAACCCGCTCAGATACGCCGCCTTGAGTGCCTCCACCTGTCTGGGCGTCAGCGCGTCCTTGACGAGTGCGTCGAGTCGGTTGTAGGCCGGTCCGAGCAGTCGAACTCTGCGGCGACTTCCGGTGTCGTGAACGGGATTCCGGGTGGCCCGAGCGCGTCGAGCGTTCGGAGGACCGTGTCGGGAACTGGTGTGGAGGAACCCAGACTAGTTGTGAGATGTCGACGAACGAAAACGTTCTGTCGACAGAAAACGGACTCGACAGTGATCCTCGGACGAGTTTACCCGGGTTCCATCCGCGTCGGGATGCCGAACGTCGGGGGCACGGAGAGCGATGAGCGTCCGAACTCGGCCGCCCCACTCGGGCAGTGCGAGGAGACACCGACGGGTCCGGCCACGTCCGTCGGAAGTTTCGGAAACGACGCAGTCGCGGTTATGCCGTTCTCGTGTCCAGACCGAGGTATGTCACACCGACCGAACACTCGAACGCTCACGGACGACGATCACACGTCGCCGACGCTCCCCTCACTCGATCCCGGCGTCCACCTCGTCGACGTTGACACGCGGGCTGTCGGCGCAGTCCAGTCGCTGGTCGTCGACCACGTCCTGACGCAGGGGCCGACCGGGAGTACGGCCGCGTGGGTCGACAGCGACGGGATGGCGACGACGCGGACGCTCGCCAGACTCGTCCCGAGTCCGCGTCTCCTCGGCCGAATTCGGGTCGCCCGGGCGTTCACGCCGTACCAGCACCACACGCTCGTCTCCCGACTCCCGGCCGTCGTCGACGAGCGTACCTCGTTCGTCGCTGTCCCCGCGTTCGAGTACCACTACCGGGACCCGGAGCTACGCTTCGGCGTCGCACACGACCTGGTCGAGGCGGGCGTCGAGACGCTCTCCCGACTGGCCCGGGACCGAGACGTTCCGATACTGGTGACGCGGGAGACGACCGCCCCGCTGAGCGCCCTCATCGCCGAGCACGCCGACTCGGTCCTCGAGTGCGAACTCACCCGCTTCGGGCCACGGTTCGTCGGCGAGGAGTTCGAGACGCTCGTCTATCCGGTCGACGGAGGGCTCCAGACGACGCTGTCGTACTGGGCCGAGGTCCTCTCCGCGCGCTTCCGCGCGGTGCGGGAGGGAACGACGCCGTCGACGACAGCCTCGACGTCGCGCTCGTTCGAGCCCGCCTCGACGTTCACCCGGGGGGTGTCGGTCGATGGGTCGGACTAACCCCACCTACCGGGACACGGTTCGCGGGCTCGAGACCGAGTGGCAGCCGTACCGACGGGCGCTCCGACGGCGCGACCGACCTCACTTCGACCGGCTCTTCGAGCACGCGCGAGCACACGCGGACGCGAGCGGATATCTCAACCACCCGTTCGTCGAGCTGCCGCTCCTCCTCTCGGTCCTCCTCGAGCAGGAACGGCGCCTCCACGAACTGGAACAGCGGGTCGACGGCGTCGACGCGCCGTCCGCAGAGGCTGTGGGGGGCGAGTAGCCCGATGGCCGCCGCACCGCCGACGCCGTTCAAGTTCGAGTTCGACGACGACGGCACGGTGACGGTCTGGTCGACGACGGGTCGGGAGGCCGAGCGAAGCCGGGACACGACGTATCGGCCCCGGATGTACGTCGCTCCGACCGACGCACCCGACGCGCCCAGTCTCGGTGAGTGTGCGGACGACCTGCGACGGCTCGCGCGTGTCGATGCGGTCACGACGGTCGAGCGACGGCCGGGCTGGCGAGCGGAGCCACGGTCAGTCCTCGCCGTCGACCTCGCGGGGCCGCCCCGGGCCGCGGCACGGGTCGCTCGGCAGGTGCACACGTGGGGGACGCCCGGCACGTACCGGTGCTTCGACGTCGACCACTCGCCGCAGTTCCGCTACTGTCTCGAGACGGGGACGGACCCCACCTCACCGCCGTCGCTCTCGACGCTCTCGCTCGGCGTCGACGACCTCGACGTCGCCACCCCACCGGTCGAGTCGATAACCGTCGACGGGACCACACACGCGGGCCCACCGACCGCGATTCTCGAGCACGTCTCCGAGGCCGTCGAAGAGCGTGACCCGGACGTGCTGGTCGTCGACACCGCGGAACTCGTGCCCGTGCTGTTCGGGATGGCGGAGACGGCCGGATGCCCCGACTTCCGACTCGGACGCGACTCCGGCTGGACTCGACTGGCGGGCGAATCGACGTACACGAGTTACGGCCGCGTCGGCCACTCCCCCGCCCGATACGACGTTCCCGGGCGGGTCCTCGTGAACCGCGCGAACACGTTCTTCTTCGACGAGACCACCCTCGACGGGTGTCTCGACCTCGTCGACCGCTCGCGGAAGCCGCTGCAGGAACTCGCGTGGGCCTCTATCGGCAACGTCCTGACGGCGATTCAGGTCCGTGCGGCCCACGCCAGAGACGTCCTCGTCCAGTGGAACGCGTGGCGACCGGAGCGGTTCAAGACGATGCGACAACTGCACGACGCAGACCGGGGTGGCGTCACGTTCGCGCCGGCCGTCGGCGTCCACGAGGACGTCCACGAACTCGACTTCTCCTCGCTCTACCCAAACATCATCGTCACGCGCAACGTCAGTCCCGAGACGGTCCGCTGCGACTGTCACGACCGCGCGGACGTTCCCGGTCTCGGCTACAGCATCTGTGACGACCCGGGCTACCTCCCGGACGTCCTCGGACCACTCGTCAGCGACCGTGACGACCTCAAGGCCGCCCTCGCAGCGGCGACCGACCCGGAGGACGTGCGGCGACTCGAGGGCCGGTCGGACGCGCTGAAGTGGATTCTCGTCTCCTGCTTCGGGTACCAGGGCTTCTCGAACGCGAAGTTCGGCCGTATCGAGTGCCACGAGGCCATCAACGCGTTCGCCCGCGAGTTGCTCCTCGATGCGAAGGCGGTGCTCGAAGCGAACGGCTGGGAACTCGTCCACGGTATCGTCGACAGCCTGTGGGTGACGCCGTCGGCGGGCGAGTCACAGACCCCGCTCGGCGACCTCTGTACCGAACTGTCGGAGACGACCGAGGTCCGACTCGAGTACGAGGACGCCTACGAGTGGATGGCGTTCTGCCCGACGCGCGACGGCGAGGCGGGCGCGCTCACGAGGTACTTCGGGCGGGTCCGCGACCGGGACGCGTACACGTACCGGGGAATCGAGTGTCGACAGCGGAGCACGCCCCCGTTCGTCGCGACGGCACAGCGTGACCTCGTCGAGACGTTCGGCGCACACCGCGAGCCAGAGGCCGTCTGCGAACGCCTCCAGCACTGGCGTGCTCGCCTCCGTCGCGGCGACGTCGACCCCGCGGCGCTGGTGGTCGACAACCGCGTCTCGAAACGGCTCGACCAGTACACACGGCGGACGCGGAACGTGACCGCACTGGAGCGTGCGTCGACGCTCGGCCTCGACCCCGCTCCCGGCGAGTCGCTCTCGTACGTCGTCGTCGACGACGACCACGCGACGGCCGACCGGGTCCGCCTGTCGGCCGAGGCCGGAGAGCGCTACGACCGCGAGTTCTACGACGACCTGCTGATTCGGGCCGCCGGCAGCGTCCTCTCGCCGATGGGGTGGGACGACCGACGAATCCGCGACGCCTGTGCCGGGCGGACGGGGACGACGCTCCGGTCGTTCCGTGGCCAGTGAGTCGCCGGGGGCGACCCGTCGTGAGCGAGTGGCGCGTGGGTCCGTCGGCGGCGTCGACAGTCACGCGAGAGACCGGAGAGACCGGCCGGGAGACGCGACGTGAGTCGTGCCGGCGTCTGGCCGGGCCGCGTCTCGGAGACGAGAGCGACTGGTCGGGCGTCTCGGTCGCCGCGAGAGGAGGGATTAACCGCGTGAGTCACCTACCGGCTCACGATGGAGTACGCCGACGCCGTCGACGTGTATCGGCGACTGGAGACGACGGACGCGGACCTCGAGAAGGTGGACGTCCTGGCCGAGTGCCTCGCGTCGGTCGACCGCGAGACGCTGCCGCTCGTCGTGGGGACGGTCCGGGGGACGGTGTTCGAGCCGTGGGAGTCGAGCGAACTGGGCATCTCGTCGAGCCTGACCGTCGAGGCGATCGCGACGGCGACCGGCAAGTCACCCGACCGCATCGAGGCAGTCTGGCGTGACGAGGGTGACCTGGGCGACGCCGCCGCGTGGGCCGTCGCGAACCGGACCCAGCAGTCGCTGTTCAGCGAGTCACTCACTCTCGAGCGCGTCGTCGAGACGCTCCGGTCGCTGGCCGACCTGACGGGCGAGGGGAGCCAGCGCCGGCGCGTCGACGAAGTCGCCGGGTTGCTCTCGGACGCCGACCCGGCGGAGGCCCGCTATCTCGTCCGGACGACGCTGGGCCACATGCGACTGGGCGTCGGCGACGGAACGGTGCGCGACGCCGTCGCGGCGGCGTTTCTCGACGGCAGCGACGAGGCGGCCGCGGCGGTCGAACGCGCCCACCAGGTGACGAACGACTACCGACTCGTCGCCGAGACGGCCCGTGACGAGGGACGCGCGGGGCTGGAGTCGCTCGATGTCGAGCTGTTCCGACCGGTGCAGGTGATGCTCGCGAAGAAGGCGGCGGGGCTCGAAGCGGGCATCGAGGACGTCGCAGCCGACCCCGGGGCGGTCCGCCTGGAGTACAAGTACGACGGCGCCCGGATCCAGATACACAAGGACGGGTCCGACGTCCGCGTCTACACGCGCCGGCTGGAGGACGTGACCGAGCAGTTCCCGGACGTGGTCAGCACCGTCCGGGCGCGGGTCACCGCCGACCGGTGTCTGCTCGACGGCGAGATGGTCGGCTACGATCCCGACACCGACGAGCCCGTGCCGTTCCAGGAGTTCTCGCGGCGCATCAGGCGCAAGTACGACGTCGACGCCCTCGCCGAGGAGATTCCCGTCCGGGTGTTCCTGTTCGACGTCCTGAGCCACGAGGGCGACGCGCTGTTCGACGCCCCGCTCGACGAGCGACTCGAGCGACTGGAGACGGCGTTCGACCCCGACCCGGGCGTCGTCGAGCGCGCCGAAGCACGGCCGTTCGACGGCCTGGCGCTGGCCGACGCCCGCTCGTTCTATCAGGACGCTCTCGCCGCCGGCCACGAGGGGGTGATGCTGAAGAACCTCGACGCGACCTACCAGCCGGGCGAGCGGGTCGGGTACGTCGTGAAGGTGAAGCCGGTGATGGAGCCGCTCGACCTCGTCGTCACCCGCGCGCAGTGGAGCGAAGGGCGCCGCAGCGACTACCTCGGCCGGCTCTACCTCGGCTGTCGAGCGGCGGACGGCGAGGGATTCGTCGAACTCGGCCGGCTGTCGACGGGGTACACCGACGAGGAACTGGCCGCGCTCACCGACCGGCTCCGGGAGTGCGTCGTCGCCGAGGACGGCCGGACGGTCGATCTCAGACCCGAGGTGGTCCTCCGAGTCGAGTACGAGGAGATTCAGCAGTCACCGGAGTACAGCTCCGGATACGCCCTCCGATTCCCCCGCTTTCTCGACGTGCGGGACGACCTCTCGCCAGCGGACGTGGACTCGCTCACGCGGGTCGAGCGACTGTACGACGACCAGTAGCCGCTTGGATACGAGACAGGGCGAGCGCCACGACTTTGCGTCGGCTCCCCCTACGTCCGCGTAGTGACGACCGTTCGGCACACCGACGGCATCGAAATCGAACTGCCGGATGGGCGTGTCGTCCACGCCGACGCCGCCCGACCGGCGGGTGACTGCAACGTCCTCAGTCACGCCCACGGCGACCACCTCTACGACGAGTCCCCGGGCGCACTGGTCTGTTCCGAACTGACCGCCGCCCTCGCGGGCGTCCGTCGGGAGACGCCCCCCGACGTCACGACGCACCCGGACGTGGAACTCCTGAACGCCGGGCACGTCCCGGGGTCGCGGGCCGCGCTGGTCACCGCTCGTACCCCCACTCACGACGAGACGGTGACCGTGCTGTACACGGGTGACGTCTCGACGCGTGACCGGTTCTATCTGGAGGGGTTCGACCCCGTCCCGGCCGACGTCCTCGTCGTCGAGGCGACCTACGGGACGCCGGAGTACGTCTTCGAGCCACAGGCGGCACTCGAAGCCGAAATCGTCGACTGGTTCGAGGACACCGCCGACCGACCGGTCATCTGTATGGGCTACTCGCTGGGGCGGGCACAGGAGATTCAACGACTTGCGGCGCGTGCCGGTCGGTCGCGTCTCCTCGTCAGCGACGCCATCGCCGACATCGACGTGGTCGTCGAGGCGTATCTCGACGTGACGTTCGGCAGCCAGCGGTACGGCGAGGCGACGGAACTGCGCCCGGGCGACGTGCTCGTGCTGCCCGCACAGACGAACCACCTCTCGTTCGTCGACCGACTCCGAGAGCGTGCCGACGCGCTCAAGGCGGGCTTCTCGGGGTGGGCCGTCGACACCGGGTTCAGATACCGGGGCGACTACGACGAGACGTTCGTCCTGTCGGACCACTGTGGCCACGACGAACTCGTCGACCTCGTCCGCGCGGTCGACCCCGAGCAGGTGTACGTCCAGCACGGCGCGGTCGACGAGTTCGCGTCGTACCTGACGCGTGAGACGGTCTACGAGGCACAGTCGCTGCAGCGCAACCAGACGTCCCTCGGCGACTTCTGAG
Organism: Salinigranum sp.; assembly: GCA_041641795.1. Taxonomy (GTDB): domain Archaea; phylum Halobacteriota; class Halobacteria; order Halobacteriales; family Haloferacaceae; genus JBEPXT01. The sequence continues at coordinate 10,331 of JBEPXT010000012.1, read as the reverse complement.
TCGACATGGCATACCAAGCTGATTCGACAACGTTTATCAATCACAGTTCCATGTCCCCGGATGGAGGAGTGTTCTCCTCCCGTGGTGAGAGAACTTCTCCCCCCGTCTCTCACCATCGTGACCCGGTGACCGGGGGCGTCTACGGCCGGTCACCACCCCGTCTTCACGGGTCGTCCACCTCGCTGTCGCTCGTCTGGACAGCGAGGAGCGTGTTCTCGGTCAGGGTTTTGACGGCGCGGCGGAGGCGTTCCGTGACGGCCTGGTCGGAGATACCGAACTCCCCGGCGAGGTCCTGCGTGGAGAGTCGCCGCGGGATGGCGTAGTAGCCGCTCCGGACGGCTTCGACGAGGGCTTCACGCTGTGGTTCGGTCAACCCGTACCCCGGTGACGAGGGGGCACAGACACGCTCGACCGCGAGGTCGATGCCGGCGTCGTCACACAGTTCGCGAAACTGGACCAGCGCGTCGAGGCCGGGGAACCGAAAGACGAGTTGCCACCCGGTGGCCGCCTGTCGAACCGTGATCAGTTGTGCGTCGGTCGTCCGCACCGCCTCGAAGAGTCGGTCCCCGGAGGTGTCCCAGTCGAGTGTGAACAACCGCTCACCGCCCTGCCTGCCGACTTGCTGCACTCGCTCGACCGACGGGTGAGCCGTCACCCGTTCTTCGAACCGTTCGTGCGCAGGTTCCCGAACGACGAAAAAGAAGACCGCTTTCGTCCCGTGAGTCACCACCGCGCCGAGTTCGACCAGGTCGGTGTCCTCTCGCGTGAGGACGCCTCCCGGTTCGAACTCGTCGGCGCGTACCCGCACGTCCGCGACTGCCCCCGTTTTTTCCATACCAGATTTCTACCGACGAAGAATATTAAACTGCGTCCCGTAATTCAGCACGAATTCAACGTTTGCTTGGCATACCATGCAAATATTCCAAACCGCGGGGCAGGGCGTGGGCGACCGGACAGACGCTCCGTTCGCCGGACCGAATCGGGGCCCGTTGCGGCCCCGGGCGGTCCGGAACGTCGTGGAGGCGACGGATACTCGCGCTCGTGCGTCCGAAGGAGGAGCGGGTCGAGACGCGACAGCGGAGCATCGGAGACGGGCGTCTCGCGTCGGAGACGACCGGTGACCGACCGCACCCTCTCGTGCGAGGGCGCACGGGCGGGGTCGGTCGTCTCACTGCACCCCCGGTCGGAACGCGGGCCGACGGGGAGTCGCGAGCGAGGGCCACCGACCGCGACAGACAGTCAGGACCGCTCGACGTCGGCCGACGACGGGTTCGACCCGTACAGCGCCGGGACCCAGTGCTGGTTGTCGATGGGGGGCCGCTCGTAGTTCGGGTCGGTCTGTCGTTCGGGTAACTCGGTCGGTTCGGGCATGGTGTCCTCGTACTCGATCTGCGAGAGGAGGTGGCTGATGCAGTTGAGGCGGGCGTGTTTCTTCACGTCGGCGTTGACCACGTGCCACGGCGAGTCGTCCGTGTCCGTGTAGGTGAACATCGCGTCCTTCGCCCGCGAGTACTCGACCCACCGCTCCCGTGCCTCGAGGTCCATCGGGCTGAGTTTCCAGCGGCGCTTCGGGTCGCTGCTGCGCTTCTGGAACCGTCGTTCCTGTTCCTCGTCGCTGATGGAGAACCAGTACTTGAGGAGGACGATGCCCGACCGGGTCAGCATCCGCTCGAACTCGGGCGCGGAGCGGAGGAACTCCCGGTACTCCTCGTCGGTACAGAAGCCCATCACGCGCTCGACCGTCGCGCGGTTGTACCAACTCCGGTCGAACAGCACCATCTCCCCGGCCGCCGGGAGGTGTTCGACGTACCGCTGGAAGTACCACTGGCTCTGCTCGCGTTCGGTGGGTTTCCCGAGTGCGACGACTTTCACCACCCGGGAGCTCGTCCGGCGGGTGATGCGGTGAATCGTCCCGCCCTTGCCGGCCGCGTCCCGACCGTCGAAGAGCACGACGACCCGGAGTCCCTGCTCTTTGATCCACATTTGGAGCTTGACGAGCTCCTCCTGGAGCCGTTCGAGTTCCCGCCTGTAGTGCTTCTTCTTGATCTTGCCGCTGTCCTTGTACAGCTTCTCGTCGTCGACGGTGGTCAACACCGACTCCTCGGCCGGCAACACCGGATGCTCGGTCATCGGAGCCGCCTCCCGCCGCTGCCGGTACTCGTTGTCGCGCTGTGCATGGGTGGTTGACGACGGTGACCGTAATCAATGCTCTCCCGCGACGGTGCGGCCGAACCGGGCCGAGACCCACCCGCTGTGAGACGAGTGACGAACGGGGACCGCGGACACGCTCGGTTCGAGAGTGGAACTAGTTGGACAACTCACTGTCGAGTGCTGGTCGCGTTCCTCGGCGGTTCGGTCGACCGTCCCCGACGAGACTCGTGACGGGAGACTCGTGACGGGAGACTCTCCCCCGAAGCGTCGTCGAGCGACGAAGTGGGCGAGACGAGTCTACGAGGCTACCTCGAACAGCCGCAACACTCCAATACAACCGCCGATTCGAGCGTCTACCGCATCTCGCGGTCCAATCGGCGGACGCCGCTGGAACAGGGGCCAACCGACACCGTACTCGAACGACCGGCCGTGCCTCGGACCGTCCGTGCGAGGGAAACTAGCCAGTGGCGGGTGTCTCAGTCCCGCCGTCGGTCTCGCATTTCCACCGCAACGTATACAAATTTTTCTATCGAAGTTTCGGTGTAGCGAGTCCCTTCGACGGCGAGCGTCACCGGCTGGAACTCGGGCCGTCGCCAGCCGTTCGACGGACGCCCGACGAGCGTCCCGACCAGAAGCTTACATACTTATTGGTGTAAATTCAGACGTCACCCGACGCTCCGTTGTCAGTCGACGACCTTCGTGGTCGCGCTGTCCCCGACGAGACGGGCCGGCGGGCGGGTCGCCTCGACGAAACGACCGCCTCTCGAAACGCCACACGAGGGGGAACCGGCCGGAGAGTTCCCGCGGCGGTCCCACCCCGTGAAACGGCTCCAGTCGTGCCGAAAACCCGGGTCCCGCTCACAGGCCACGACGCCTCGCCAGGGCTTTCGGACGCCGCGCTGACCCGGCACGCCCGGCACGCGCGTGACACGGTCGTTTCCGCCGGACTGCCGGCGCTCGCCGTCGAAGAGCGAATACGTACTATCGCGAAACATTCTGTGGTGTATGAGCACATGTCGCAAGCGAAGGACCCGATCCGGTCGATCGAAAAAACGCTCACGACCCTCGAGGCGCTCAGAGACCTGGAGGGGGCGGGCGTCACGGAACTCGTGACGCGCTCGGGTTCCCGAAGGCGACGGTTCACCACCTCCTCAGCATACTCGAGGAACACGAGTACGTCGTGCGGCGTGGCGGAACGTACCACCTCGGCGTCGTCTCCTTCGAACTGGGCGAGTTCGTGCGACGCCAGCGGCGGATCTGTGCGGTCGCTCGCCCGGAAATCGACGCGCTGGCGGAGGAGACCGGAGAGATTGCGAACCTGATGATCGAAGAGCACGGTCGCGGCGTCTATCTCTACATCGCACGCGGTCCGCGGGCCGTCAACCTGGACACGCGAGTCGGCACACGGCAGTACCTCCACACGTCCGCGCTCGGAAAGTCTATCCTCGCTCACTGCCCCCGGAGCGTGTCGGCGCGATCGTCGACCGCCACGGCCTCTCGCAGTCGACTGCCAACACCGTCACCGACAGAGACGACCTCCGCCGCGAACTCGACGAGACCGCGAACCGGGGTGTGGTGTTCGACGGCGAGGAACGGGCGCAGGCCATCAAGTGCGTGGCCGCCCCGAACATCGACGACGCGAGCGAACTGCTCGGTGCGGTCGGCGTGTCGGCCCCGTCCGTGCGTCGGGACGGGTCATCGACAACCGGTGTCCTGACCGTATCGCGCCGTCGGACACGCGGGTGAGACCGACGAGTGACGACGAGTGAGCGTGAAGGTGAGCCGACGACGCGCCGGAGCCGCTCCTTCGGGACGGCAGTCGAGGGAGCGCCGAGCGGCCGTCGCAGGCGGCTGAACGGCTGGCGGGACCGCGCCTACAGCGACTCCTCGACGAGTCTGGCGAGGGCGTCGGCGACGTCCGCGGAGACCGACGAGAAGGGGCGGCGAGCCACGCCGGCCGAGACGCCGCGAGCGCGCATCGCAGCCTTCAGCCCCGGGACGCCGTGTTTCGCCGTGACCGCGTGGTTGAGTTCGACGAGTTGTCGGTTGCGTTCCCTCGCAGCCCCGTTGTCGCCGTCGTCGCAGAGCCGCCGAATCTCGCTGGTGGCGTCCGGAGCGACGTTCGCGAGAGCGAGGACCCCGCCCGTCGCCCCGACTTCGAGCGCCTGCGCGTACACCCCTCCGCTCCCGACGAGAACGTCGAAGTCGGGGTCGCAGTGGCGAATCAACCGCTGGAGGTTCTGGAGGTCACCGCTCGAGTCTTTGATGCCGTGGACGTTCTCGTGCGTGGAGAGCGCCCCGACCGTCTCGGGGGTCAGCGCGACTCCCGTGTACGCGGGCACGCTGTACAGGTAGAGCGGAACCTCGCTCTCGTCTGCGAGGTCACGGTAGTAGTTCGCGAGCGTCTCCTGGTCGTGAGTGAAGTAGAAGGGTGTGACGACGAGTGCGGCATCGATCCCTGCCTCCACGGCGGCGTCGAGTTGTCGTACCGTCTCTCTGAACCCGGGGTGGCCGACGCCGGCCACGACGGGGACCGACGACGCGTCGGTCACGACTTCGATGACTCGAGCGCGTTCCTCGAGCGTCATCAGCTCTGCCTCGCTGTTCGAGCCACACGGGACGACGAAGTCCACCCCGTTCTCGACGACCCAGCCGACGACGCTCCTGAGTTGGTCCTCCAACAGGTCTCCGTCGGTATCGAACGGTGTCACTAGCGGGATTCCAGTACCTCGCATGGGCACACCTCTCGACCGTGTAAGATATAATTACCTCTCGTCGGGCCACGGCGCGCCCACTCTCGCGTCCCACTCGCTGCCCTGAAGTGGTGGGTGTGTGAGGTCCGACGTACGTCTACGAACCAGAATTAGTATCAATATCGATAATTATTAGAATGTTTTTATGTATCTCTCGCCAGTTGGGTCGACGATCTCCAGACTCGTACTCTACCAATATCGATTCTGATTTGGCTCTGTCGAGACCTACCGGTGCTGATTATTTCTTGAAACGGTGCTGGATATACAGCGCATATTCGTCACGGCGCGAGAGTATGAGCCTGAATCGGTCTGGGCGATACGCAACGGATCACAGAGTGGGTCCCACACCATTATCGATTTCTCCGAAACGAATCAATTGACTATCCGGTAGAGTTGCCAAATGATAGCTGAGAGACGAGATGCTGTCGGTACGGACTTGATAGAATGTAACTCAGTTAATCAAAACGCAGTAACGTGTCAAAATGCGGGGGATTTACGTTGGCAGGAGGGGTGCGTATATGTGCGGGGAGTGGGGGAGGAAGACGAGGTGAATAGAGATGAGCTCTATTCTGAGCGCCTCGTCGCTCGGATTCCCGAATCACGTGCCTCTGTTCGGGCCGGCCCCCGACTCCTCCGTTCCAATTCGACTGAGGAGCGTGTCACCTCCCCGTATCGTTTCATGATAGCGAGCTCCGAGAACGGTTCTATGACACGCTTAGATACGTGCTGGGGCAACCGGAGGAAGAATTAACACGAGTTCAGTCGAGTGTTCTCCATGAGCCTTCGGCGTACCCTCTACACGGCTGCGTTTGTCGGAGCGTCGTTGTCGTACATTTTCAACGTTCTCGCCTTCACGGGGACGTTCGACGTATTCCGTTGGTTCGTGTTCGCAGTTATTTTCCTTGGATTCACATATGGATTCGAGAAGTTCATCGGTTGGCAAACCGACTCGGCTTGACGTTTACAGCTGACTATCCCCGCTGTATCTCGCACGCCACACGTGCCACGTTTTTGCGGATTTCGACCGAGTCGGTTTTGCATATGTCGAGAGTGACCTGCCGCCACCGCTCGCGAGGAGGTCCCGCACTCGGCTGACCGGCGACGAGAGCGACCGAGAGCGTGCGGCGTCGGATCAGGGCCGCTGGCGTGGTGCTCACCGTGCGTTCGGGTCGTAGCTCCCCGTCTCCACCACGGCCGTCGACCCCCGCAGTGTGCCGGCCGGTCGACTCCGGTCGGACGCCGACGTCTGTTCTCCGGGAGTGAGAATTGGGAACGACTGTTTTGTCCGGGCCGACGGTGGTGTAACTGGTGAAGACCATGGGAGACACGACACACTCACGCGACAGCCAGACCGGCACTGCGGCCACCCGCCAGCGACCGGTTCGGCCGGTTCGGTTGCTCGCTGCCGCCGGGCTCTGGGTCGGACTGGTCGTCGTCGCGCTTCTCAACGCCGGGTTCCGAGAGGTGGTACTCGCCCCCAGAGTGGGTAACTACGTCGCACACGTGACCAGTACGGGAACGTTGCTCACCGCCCTCGCCGTCATCGCGTACCTGTACTTCGGCCGGCTCACGGACCACTCGGTCGGCGAACTCGTCGCCATCGGACTCGGGTGGGCCGCGATGACGGTGCTGTTCGAGTTCGGGTTCGGCCACTACGTCATGGGCACGCCGTGGCACGTCCTCGTCGCGGACTACAACCTCCTGGCCGGCCGGGTGTGGGTCCTCGTACCGCTCTCGATGGCGGCGTTCCCCCTCTTGTTCGGACGGTCCCTCGGACGGTGAGCGGCCACCGTTCGGTCCTTCTGGTCGACCCACACTCTGACCGTCAGTCGACGGCTCGTCGAGCGGACCCGACTGTGGTGCTCTCGTCGTGGCGCTCGAGCGTCTCGGGGGGGAGCGAGACGCAGCTACCCTCAGGATGGGGGTGGTTCGAGAACTACGAGCGGAGGTCACCCCTTGCCGCCGCGACGAGGACAGTAGCGAAGAGCGACCGAAGCCACCGGTCAGGACAACCGTCGTCACGAATTCAGGTCGGCCAGCGCGGAGCAGCGAGACGACAGCGAACCACGGAGTCCAGGTCAGTACGAACGTGACGCAGACGGACGTCACGAAACGGTGTCGGCGGACGAGCGCACGACGGGAGGGCACGGATACGTGGAACCTCTCGCCAGACGACAGAGTCGTGTCGACGCAGTCGGAGCAGGCGAGAACCGGGCAGTGAGACTATGCCCGGAAACGATGTACTACTCCGTGGTGAGACCCACATGGGTACGTCGCTCCCCCGGTGGCAACTGGTCTCGACGGTCACGGTCGTCGTCCTGTCTGTCGTTTCGACACTCCTCGGTCTCTTTCGACCTGGCCACTATCCTCCGCAACTGCTCCCGCAGTTCTACGTCCAGGACCTCGTCGTCCTCGTCGTCGGTGTTCCGGCACTGCTCCTCGGCCTCTGGTACGCGACACGAGGGTCCCTGCGGGGCCGCGTCGTCTGGCTCGGCGCGCTCGCGTTCATGAGCTACATGTGGGCGTCGGTCGGACTGCAGGTCCCGTTCAACCGGTTCTTTCTCGGGTACGTCTGCCTGTTCAGCCTCTCGGGGGTCACGTTCGTCGCGGGGACGGTCGGAGTCGACGCGAACACGCTTCGTCGGGCCCTCGCTCCGCGTCTCGCCGAACGGATCTATGCCGCCTCTCTGCTGCTAATCGCGGTCGGACTCGCCGTCCTCTGGCTCGCGGAACTCGTTCCAGCGACCCTCAGCGGGGTCCCGCCACTGCTCGTCGAGGAGGTCGGGCCACAGGCGCTGGTGTCGCACTTCGTCGACCTAGGTGTGGTCGTGCCGGCGCTGATCGTTGCCGGCGGGTGGCTCTGGCGCCGGCACCCGTGGGGGTACGTCTTCGCCGGCGTTGCGCTGGTGTTCGGTGCGTTACTCGCCCCGACGATCACGGGGACGACGCTCGTGTTGGTGATCGATGGTTCGGTGACCGTTCCTCCCGTCGCGCTCGTCTTCACCGTCCTCCCGGCGGCCGTCGCGACGGCGCTCGCCGTCACGTATCTGCTCGCGATTCCTGGGTCGGACCCACCGGCGGCCGACGAGCGGACCCGGCCCACGTGAGTTCCTCACCCGGATGCGACCCGCTGGCGACGACGTGGTAGCACCGTGGCGAAGGTGTTAAATTCCTAATATTTGTACGGGTGAGATGCGAGACGCAGGACACGTATCACTCGGTGGGATGTCGGTCTCTGTGGGGAGCCCGTGGATATTCTTCGGCGTGACCTACGCCGTGACGTGGCGTTTCTTGCTCCTGGCGATCGTTCTGGACGTGAGTTTTCAGAGTGCCGAGGGCGTGGTGTTGCAGTTGCTGGCACTTCTCGGCCCCGGGGCTGCCGGTATCGGATTCGTCTCTCTCGTCTACGACCAACGCGGGCACGCGGACTTCTGGAACCGACTCGAACAACTCCGCCGAATCGGCGTGCGATGGTTCCTGGTCAGCCTGCTGATCCCGGTCGGAGTGACGGTCGTGGCTGCCGTGGGTGCGTCACTGCTGGGCGGTTCGGGAGTCGTCTGGGGAGAGGCCGTTCGAGAACTGAGGAGCAATCCACTGGCCATCCTGCCGACGCTGTTCTTCGCGACGCTTCCGCCGATTCTCGAAGAATTCGGCTGGCGTGGGTACGCGTTGGACCGGCTTCAGACGGAGCAGTCGGCGCTCGGCGCCAGTTTGCTGTTGGGCGTCGTCTGGGCGGTCTGGCACCTCCCGTCGTTCTTCGTCACAGGGTCGTTTCAACGCGAGTTCGTCGGAGTCGCGACGAGCGGCTTCTGGCTGTTCATGATCGGCATCGTCGCACTGTCGGTCATCTTCACGTGGGTGTACAACCACACCTCGCGGAGTATCCTCGGCATCATCCTCCTGCACGGATGGGTGAACTTCGTGTCCGATACCGTCGGGGTCGCGGACGAGTACTACTACCCGGCCTGGGGCCTGACCGCAGTCCTCGTCACGGTGACCTGGGGGCGAAGAGCCTGAGAAAGACCGACGACGTGCCACACCCACCCCTGCCGCCCGGGACTTCCCGTGGGTGAACGACGATGCGTTCGCCTCGCAACGGATTGGCTCTGTCGAAGCCCGCTCGGAGTAACACTCAGCAGGTATCGTAGGCGAAACCACGTGACCGAAACGACTGTTCGAGAACAACCGCCTGCCGAGGACAGCGGGTTACTTGTGGACCGTCAGTGGTTTCGTGGTGGGAGCCCGGCCACGAGGACTACGAGGCCGATGGCAACCAACGCGACCGCGAGAACGGTCGTCGTGACGTCACTCTCAATCGCTGTCCCGAGGACTGCGAGTCCGACGCCAGCTCCAGCGAGCATCGCGCCCGACCGGAGGCTGGCGACTCGGCCAGTGAACGTCCCGTGTACGAGACGGCCCAGTCCGGCACCGCCGAATGCGGCAAGGGGCCAGAAGTACCACGCCTCCCAGTCACCAGTGAAGTGCTGAAGTGCGAGAACGAGCCCTGCACCGAACACGACACCACCGGCCACAGCGACGGTTTCTGGCCGATGCGAAACCGTTCTGGACCAGAGCATGAGTGCGAGACCCAGCCCGATAACGAGGAACGGCCAGCCAACCTCGAACACGTTTGTCTCGACGTTCAGCCGAATCGTCGGCGTGAACAGGAGTGCGACACCAGCCGCAGCCAAGGCCGAGACCGACGATTACCCGGACGAGATGCGTCTGGACGAACGCTCGAACCTGACTCTCGTCTGTCTGGGTATTATTCTCGTCACTCGTCCCGCTCCGGTCCTGGAGTAGCCCCTCCACGGGCTTCGATACAGAAGTCATGCCACTGTGTCGACGTGTGAGGTATTACTCCCGCAGTGAACGGTGCTATCACGACCACGACTGACAGCCAGGCGTTGTTCGAGGCCGTAAAGTTCAGTGCGTTCACTCGGTCGAGTGGAACGGTCGGCGGGCTCGAACCCACCGGCCTAAGACATTCCCGCCGCTGTAGAACCAGACTACTATTATTAGTTCGTTGTCAGCTTACGTGTACACGTTATGCCAATCAACATCGAAACCGTCCTGCGGAGAGGTATCGACCGCACCGTCGCCCGGAACGGTCTGCTGCTCGCAGCCGTCCTCTACGTCGTCTCGACAGTCAACGCGATCGTCGGGCTGGGCGTCCAGCAGTGGGTCGCGAACCGCGGCGTCCTCCCGATGAGCGTCCCGTTCTCGAGAGGGATGGACGCCGGAATCTCGCGGGAGGTGGGCGCTGCACTGTTCGCCATTCCCCCGGTCGTAGGCGCCGTCGTCTCGCTCCTCGCGGGCCTGGCGACCATCGTACTCACCATCGGTGCGCTCCGCACCTTCGTGAGCGACGAGACCGAACGCCTGCCGAGGGAGCACTTCACACAGAACGTGGTGTGGCCGGGGCTG
>JBEPXT010000011.1:0-47689 GCA_041641795.1 Salinigranum sp. | reverse complement strand
GGCGTCGTCACGAGGACGTCGGGCGGGTCGTCGGCCTGCTGGCTCCGTCGGTACTGCGTCGTGTCCCCGTGGCGGACGTCGACGTCGAGGTCGAGGCGCTCGCCCCACCACTCCAGTCGCTCGCGCATGTCCCGGTTGAGCGCCCGGAGCGGCGTGACGTACAGCGCCGAGATGCCCCACCGGGGGGCCGCATCGCTTTCGTCCGGCTCCGCTTCGCCGCGACGCCGGTGTTCGACAATCGCGTCGAATATCGGGAGCATGGCCGTCTCCGTCTTCCCGGTCCCGGTCGGCGCGATGACCAGGGCGTTCCTGCCGGCCGCGAGGGGCGGAATCGCCCGGCGCTGTGGCTCGGTCGGGGTCTGGAACCCCCGGTCCGAGAGCGCCTCGCGGACCGTCTCGCCGAGCGAGGCGAACGCGTCCATGCCGGCGGCAATCTCCCCGTCTCCCATCAGTTCGGCTAGCGGTGCGAGGGGATTAAGGACACCGTTCGCCGCCCACGACGACGCCGGGTCGGAGTCGCCACGGCGGTTCCAGCGGCGGCCCGTCGGGCAGTCAGACGGGCGTCTGCCGCCCGTCCGCCGGCGCCGGAAAGGCCTTAACCGAGAGCCACCGAATTTCACGTATGGTAGACATTCCGCTCCAACAACTCGGACTGGAGTTCGGCGGGGGCGCCGTAATCGGGGGGATAATCGGCTTCGCCGCGAAGAAAATCGCGAAGCTGATTGCAGTCATCGTCGGCCTGGAACTGGCGCTGTTCAAGTTCCTCGAATCGCGGGGCATCCTCACGGTCGACTGGAGCCGGCTCTCGGCCGGACTCGTCGAGACGACGCAGGACGCGGCCACCGGCGCGCCGCCGGACTGGATACTGACGATTCTCTCGACGCTCTCGGTGTCGGCGGGATTCACGGGGGGATTCCTGCTCGGCTTCCGCAAGGGATAGCTCGCCCGGCCCGCTTTTCTCGACTCGCCGCCCGAACCGCACCGAGCGACGAGTTTCGACGTCCGCAGGGCCTCGTGTTCGGTCACCGGGTCCCGGAGTCGGTTACCGGGTCTTGATGTCGTCCTTGTCCTTGACGACGCGCGTCTCGGCGTTCCCGCTGGTGAGTTCGTTCACCCGGTCGTAGAAGTCGTTCTGCATCCCCGCGGGGAACGTCATGACCCCGATCCACGAGCCGTCCGACTGCCACTCCTCGCGTTCGAGTTCGCCGAACTCCCGGATGCGCGACTGGGCGCTGCCGGCGTACTCGGCCGGTATCTGGACCGCAATCGTCACCTCCGCGAACCGAATCGGTATCACCGGCCGTAACGCCTCCAGGGCGTCGTCGACCTGCGTCTCGACCCGTTCCATCGGGTCGACCCGGAACCCGGCCTCCTCCAGCGCTCGCTCGATGCGCTCCGGCGGGTGCGGCGCGTCGTCCATCTGCGGGTTGACCGCGTTGCGGGCGATGCGGTCTATCAACTTGCGGCGCTTCTGTTCCTGCATCTCGCGGCGCTGGTCGGCGGTTATCTGTATCTCGCCGCGCTTGATGACCTCAGGGATTATCTCCATCGGGTCTGTCGTCCCGAACACAGTCTCCAGGTCCTCCTCCGCCGGCCGGTCCCCGCGCGAGGCGTCCTCGAACACGTCCTCGGCGGCGACGACCTCGGAGAGTTCGCCCTCGAACTCGTCGCGTTTGATTTCGAGTGCGGCGTCCGGGTCTACGAGCACCTCGAAGCGCGCGCCGTGCGATTCGAGCCTGGCAGTCACGGCCTCGTCGAGTGAAATCATATCAGCGGATTACACCCCCGAGATAAAAAGCCCTCCCCGGAAGACAGCGCTTTATCCGAGAATCGCCTACCAGTCGTATGTCTTCCGAAACGACCGCCGAGACGCCCCTGGAACGTCGGCTCGAACAGTTCATGACCCGAAACTTCCCGCAGATCTGGATGCACGGGGGCGGCGCCAGCATCGACGGCGTCGACGAATCGACCGGCGAGGTGTGGATTACGCTCTCCGGGGCCTGCGCCGGGTGCGGCATCTCGCCGATGACCGTCCAGGCGCTCGAAGCCAGGATGCTCGCGGAGTTCCCCGAAGTGACCGAGGTGAGCGTCTCGACCGGGTCGGGGTTCGACTACGGCGACGCCGACGTCTCCGGCGCGCCCTTCTAGAGCCCTCCCCCGCGTCAGGGGGTCTTTGGCCCGTCGCCGAACCCGGTGGGACCGACGAGTTGACCGACGCGCAGTTCTCGAGAGGCCGCACGCTGTTCTCCGACCGCGAACGCCCGTTGGTCTCCGACAGCGACCGCTCGCGTTCCCGACGAGGAGTACGAATATCGTCGCTCGCGTAGTGGTGAGGCTATGGAGGACACCGCCGAACGCACGGCGCTCCTGCGCGAGGCCGTAACCGACGGTGGCGACCTGGCGCAGGGGTCGTTCCGCCAGTCTCGGTCTCCGCGGGCCACGGCGCTGGGCACCGAGAGTGCCGCCGTCGCCGAACGCGTCGAGACGTCCGTCAGGGAGCGGATTCGGCGGGCGTACGCGTCCGAACCGGTGTACGCGACGCCCGACGCCACCGCGTGGGAGTACCCCACAGACGGCTGTTCCTGGGTCCTCGACCCCCTGAGCGGAGCGACCAACTACGACGCAGGGAATCGGACCTGGTCGGTCGGCCTCGCGTGTCTCCGCGACGGCGACTGCCTCGCGTCGGCCGCGTACCTCCCGGCGCTCGGCGACCTGTTCGTCGGCGTCGGCGACGAGACGACTCGCAACGACGAGCGTGTGACTGTTTCCGACCGGACCCGCGCCGACGGGATTCTCGTCGGGAGCCTCTACGACCGGGACGAGTCGGACGTGGGTGCGGCCGCCCGACTGACGCGGGCGGTCTTCGAGCGAGGGGGCGACCTCCGTCGCTGCGGAAGCGAACAGACGATGCTGGCGTGGGTCGCCGGGGGTGAACTCGACGCCGCCGTGGCCCCGGAGACGCGACGCGCCGGCACCGCCGTTTTCGGTGTCCACCTCGTCAGGTGCGCCGGCGGGCGGGTCACCGACCTCGCGGGCGACGAGTGGGTGCCGGGGGCGTCCTCGCTCGTCGCCACGAACGGGCGGTCACACCGCTCCGTGTTGCGACTGCTGTCGGCACTAAACGGCGGGTGAGTTCCCGGCGAGTCCACATCCTCCTTCGCTCACGTCGTTCGCTCAGTCGGTCGGTTCCTCGCCGACGTCCCACTCGCTCGCGGGACTCCCTGCGGTCCGGCTACGTGCGAGATGGCGGGAGCAGGGGAAGGTATGCAGACTGCCTACGAGAGGCTCTCGATGACGTCCAGCAGGTCGTCTTTCGACTGGACGCCGACGAGTCGCTGGGCCTGCTCGCCGTTCGCGTAAAACTCCAGGGTCGGGACGCTCCGGATGCCCTTCTCCCGCGCGAGCGGCGTCAGGTCGTCGATGTCCACCTTGAGCACGAGCGCGTCTGTCTCGGCGGCCAGTTCCTCGACGGTCGGTTCCAGCATCTTGCACGGGCCACACCAGTCGGCGTGGTAGTCCACCAGCACGACCGAATTGTTGGCGACGAACTCCTCGAACTGCTCCGTACTCTCTACGTGTACAGGTTCGCCCGTCTGTTCAGGTGTGCTCATGCACACGTGTACTGGCGCGAGCCGTTTAACTATTGAGCCACGGTGCGAGGTGACGCACTACCGGGGCGGTGCGGACTGCGAGCGCGGGGGAGCGACTCAGACTGACGAGCCCGGAACTAACGAGTAGGTGAGTGGCGAACCCGGAACTGACGAGTAGGTGAGTGGCGAACCCGGAACTGACGAGTCCCCGGACCGACCCGGTATCCGACTCACCCCGGGTCGCCGTCGCCGGACACGGTGTACCGGAGGACGACGCCGTCGTCGACTCGGCTCACGTCGTCGAGCGAGAGGCGGGGGAACTCGTCGACGAACCCCTCGCCGTCGGCGAGCGTCGGCGCTTCCCGACCGCCCACGACCATGGACCCCACGTAGACGGAGAGTTCGTCGACGAGTCCGGCGGCGAACAGCGAGTAGATGAGTTCGCCGCCCCCCTCGACCATCAGGCGTTCGATTCCCTCCGATTCGAGCGTCTCGAACGCCGCACGAAGGTCGACCCGGTCGTCGCCCGCGACGACCAGTTCCGCGCCTGCCTCGCGGAGTCGCTCGCGCCGGCCCTCGGGAGCAGCCTCGCTCACCAGGAGGTAGGTGGTCGCCGCCTCGTCGAGGATGCGGGCGTCGAGCGGCGTCCGACCGCGGGAGTCCGCGACGACGCGCGCCGGGTTTCCCGGCCGTCCGTTCCTGAGGCGCTGGACGCGCCGGTCCGCGACGTCGAGCGTCAGGTGGGGATCGTCGGCGAGCACCGTCCCGACGCCGACGACGACGCCGTCCGCCGCGGCGCGCAGTCGGTCCACCCGGTCGAAGTCGTCGGGGCCGCTGATGCGAACCTGCTCGCGCCGACGCGACGAGAGTTTGCCGTCGGCGCTCATCGCGGCGTTGACCACCACCTGCATGTCGGGGACTGTGTGACGCCCGGGAATACCGCTTTCGGCGGCGGCCGGATTCTCCGCACTGACCCGTCTCCGTGCGGCGGGTTTTTAATAATCCGCACGGGAACGTTGACTGGAAATGGATTCGAAAATCCTCTGGCTGGGATGGGGGTACCCCCCGAACGTGACCGGCGGCCTCGACACGTTCGTCGGCGAAATGTTCGACCGCTTCCAGGAGCGCGGCGTCGACG
Source organism: Salinigranum sp. (assembly GCA_041641795.1). GTDB lineage: Archaea > Halobacteriota > Halobacteria > Halobacteriales > Haloferacaceae > JBEPXT01. Next base: position 42,961 of record JBEPXT010000011.1, on the reverse strand, counting down.
CCGAACTCGTGTTGCCCGCGGAGTACGCCCCCGAGGGTCGAGAGGACATCATCGGCGTGGACACGGGCGAGGGAGACATCATCACGCGAATCGGTCGGCTCTCCAGCGAGTTCGCCGAGCGAGCGGTCGACGCCGACGTCATCCACACCCACGACTGGTTCGGGTACGGACCCGGGTCGCGGGCGAAGGCGAACGACGACTGCGAGGCCCAGTGGGTGACGACGTTCCACTCGCTGTCCTCGGACCGCAACATCGACCCGCCGAAGCGGGAGGTCGAGACGGAGCGTCGCGTCGTCGACCGGTGTGACCACCTCCTCGCCGTGAGCAACCTCATCGCCGGGAAGATCAAAGACGAGTACGGCGGGGACGCCGAGGTCATCTACAACGGCTTCTCCGCGACCGAGCAGAGCGGGCGGGACGTTCGCGGCGAACTGGGAATCGAGGGGAAGATGCTGTTTTTCGTGGGGCGCCACACCGACCAGAAGGGCATCTCCCACCTCCTGTACGCGATGGACGAACTGGACCGCGAGGACGTGACGCTCGTTCTCGGCGGCAAGGGCCACCTGACCGAACAGCTGAAGCGCTTCACGCAGCTCCTGGGCATCGAGGACAGGGTCGAGTTCGTCGGGTACATCCCCGAACCCGAACTCGGGGACTACTACGCCGCGGCGGACGTGTTCGTCTCGCCCTCGCTGTCTGAACCGTTCGGTATCACCATCACCGAGGCGCTCTCCGTCGGGACGCGGGTGGTCGCCACCGAGTGCGGCGCCGCCGAAATCATCCCCGAGGACGCCGTCATCCCGGTGGAACCGGAGGCCGAATCCATCGCCAGGGGGATAGCGCGTGCGCTCGAAATGGAGGGGCCGCCCCAGTACGAAACCCGGACCTGGGACCAGGTCGTCGACGAGTATCTCGAGTTCTACGAGCGAATCCTCTCGGAGTGAGTTACCGCAGCACCCGGAGTTCCGTGACGACTTCCGGGTGCCGGATGACGAACCCGTCGGCCGTCGGGCGCAGACCTTTGTCGGGCATCCGCTGGCGCGCTGACTGATACGGGCTATCGTCGCGACTCGCCGACTGGTACGGACTGTCGTCCCGGTTCGCAGACTGGTACGGACTGTCGTCGCTCGCAGACTGGTAGGGGCTGTCGTCGCCCGCAGACTGGTAGGGACTGTCGCTGCGCCCCGCGGGTCGCTGGAAATCTTCGGGCGGCAGGTAGATGCGCTCGCCGGACTCGGAGCGGACGATGACGGCCGCGTCCCGGTCGCCCACCATCTCCATGAGCGTCTCGCCGTTCTGGATTTCCATGTTGAACTCCACTTCGTCCTCGTCCATACCACACGCTGGGGCACCCCGGGCACTTATCACTCCCGGCACCCGACCGGAATCGGGCGGGCGATTCGGACGACCAGAACCTCACTGAGCGCCACTTCACCTTGACGCGGGCAGACGGTTTCCGACCCGGAACGACTCCTGCGTGGGTTTTTATAACGTGACGGCCAAGTCCACCTCGATGCAGTTAGACGACCATGCCGAGGAGCTCGCCTCCGCCCTCGGCGTAGACAAAGAGGAGGTCAAAGCGGACCTCGAGAAACTCCTGCAGTACAGCGTCCCCATCGACGAGGCCAAACAGAGCGTCCGGCGAAAGCACGGCGGCACCGGTGGCGGCGGCGACGCGCCGGCCCCGGAGGCCATCGACGTGGGCGACATCACGACCGAGCACGACTCGGTGACGGTCACCGTCCGCGTGCTCACCGTCGGCACGCGCTCCATCCAGTACCAGGGCGAGGAGCAGGTCATCCGCGAGGGCGAACTCGCCGACGACACCGGGACCATCTCCTACACCGCCTGGGAGGACTTCGGTTTCGAGGCGGGCGACTCCGTCACCATCGGCAACGCTGGCGTCCGCGAGTGGGACGGGAAGCCGGAACTGAACATCGGGAGCAGTTCCACCGTCGCCGTCGAGTCCGACCCGGTGGCGACGCCCTACGAGGTGGGCGGCGAGCGGTCGCTGGTCGACCTGTCGCCGGGTGACCGCGGCCGCGTCCTCGACGTCCGGGTACTGGAGGTCGAACAGCGAACCATCGACGGCCGGAGCGGCGAGACCACCATCCTCTCTGGCGTCCTGGCGGACGGGACGGGTCGACTCCCGTTCACCGACTGGGACCCGCACGAGGACGTCGTCGAGGGAGCGAACCTCCGCCTCTCGGACGTCTACGTCCGCGAGTTCCGGGGCGTTCCGTCGGTCAACATCTCCGAGTTCACCGACGTCACCGAACTCGACTCGACTGTCGAGGTGCGGGAGACGGCCCCGCAGATGCGCGTCGGAGAGGCCGTCGACACCGGCGGTATGTACGACGTGGAACTGGTCGGGAACGTCATCGCGGTGCGCGACGGGTCCGGCCTCATCGAGCGGTGTCCCGAGTGCGGGCGCGTCACCCAGAGCGGACAGTGCCGCGTCCACGGCGCGGTCGAGGGCGAGGACGACCTGCGCGTCAAGGCCATCCTGGACGACGGTACGGGCACCGTGACTGCGGTCCTCGGCCGGGAACTCACGGCGGAGGTGTACGGCGGCGGCCTGGACGAGGCCCGGACTGCCGCGCGGGAGGCGATGGACAAGGAAGTCGTGGCCGACGAGATTCGGGAGCGCATCGTGGGCCGGGAGTTCCGTATCCGCGGGAATCTCTCGGTGGACGACTACGGCGCCAACCTCGACGCCGAGTCGTTCGAGGCCACCGACGACGACCCCGCCCAGCGAGCGGCGGACCTGCTCGACGAACTCCGTGCGGGCACCGCGGCGGCGGGGGTGGGCTCGTGAGCGGAACCGACGGGGGCGAACCGGGGCGCAGGGAGGTCGCTCACCGCCTGCTGGCCGCTGAGTTCGACGACGCGACGCTCTCGTACTCCGAGAGCGACGAGGAGCGAGCGCCGAACTACGTCATCACGCCGACGGGCGCCCGCGTCAACCGCCTGTTCGCCGTCGGGGTCCTGACGGAGGTAGAGCGCGTCAACGACGACGTACTCCGGGGACGGGTCGTCGACCCGTCGGGGGCGTTCGTCACCTACGCCGGGCAGTACCAGCCGGACCCGGCGGCGTTCCTCGACCGGACGACGCCGCCCGCCTTCGTCGCGCTGACCGGCAAGGCCCGGACCTTCGAACCGGAGGACTCGGACGTGGTGTACACGTCGGTCCGTCCGGAGAGCATCAACGCAGTGGACGACGACACGCGGGACAGGTGGGTCGTCTCGGCCGCCGAATCGACGCTCGAACGCCTCGCCGTGGTCGAAGCCGCCCTGGAGTCGAGCGCCCGCGGAGACGCCCTCCGGGACCGGTTGCTGGCGGCGGGCGTCAGCGAGTCGCTGGCCGTCGGCGTGCCTCTCGCAATCGACCACTACGGGACCACTCCGGCGTACGTCGAGGCGGTCAGGCGCCTCGCGGTGGACGCCCTGGAACTCGTCGCGGGCGAACGCGACGCCGTCAGGTCGCTCGACGTGGCCCCCGACGCCCAGGACGCTGTCGACGTGGGACCGCTCCCGGCCGTGGACCTCGACCTGGAGAGCGCCGCCGTCGAACCCGGCGCGGCCGAGACGGCGGAGTCCGCGGGCACCACGGAGGAGACAGCATCTGCGGGCGCCACGGACGCGACTGAGACGGCAGACGCCACGGGTGCCACAGAATCGGCAGACGCCGCAGACGCCCCAGACGTGACAGCGTCGCCGGACGCCGAGAGCGACTCCACCGCCACCGAGACGTCGACGGCCGACGAGACAACGGCCGATACGTCTCCCGACGAGACGACGGCCGACCGGCCGGTCGGGACGAGTACGTCGAGCGAAGGTGCCGAAACCGGGAGCGCGTCCGGGGAGACGGACGCCGGTTCCGGTGACCCGGACGTCGGCGAGACGAGCGAGACAACCGACGAGACGACCGACGAGACGACCGAACCAGCCGGCGAGGCGAGCGCACCAGCCGACGCAGCGAGTGCGACATCCGACGCCGACGGGGAGCGCGACTCGCTCGACGACCTGGGCGACTTCGACGCCGGCGGAGACGAGGAACCCGCCGGCGGTGGCGCCTCCGACGACGACCTGGGCGACTTCGACGGAGGCGATGCGTCGGGTGGGGCCTTCGACGAGGACGAGATGTACGAACTCGACGAGTCCGAGCGCGCCGAACTGGAGGCCGAGTTCGACACCGGATTCACGAGCGGGAACGAGGTGGACGCGCCCGGCGAAGCCGACATCGACGTCCCCGGCCCGGCGGACGAAGAGACCGACGCCGCCGACGCGCCCGCGGCCGACGAATCCGAGGATGCGGCCGACCCCGCGGTGGCCGAGGCCGAATCGTCCGGTTCGAGCGCCACGCGGGCGGATTCGGCGGAGTCAGCAGAGTCGGCGGAGTCACCAGGGTCGGCCGAGACTGAACCGACCGACGAATCTCAGCCGGAGCCCGACGCGGTCGATTCGTCGCCCGAAGCGGCCGAATCGGCAGGTTCGACCGCGGAACCTGCGGGCGCGCCGGAGTCGGCCCCCGCCGACCAGGCGGCGACGGACGCCGACCGGATGTCCGAAGATGACGACGAGACGGCGGCTGACGCCGACCGGACGTCCGAAGATGACGACGAGACGGCGGCTGACGCCGAACGGGCGACCGAGGACGTGGACCTGGAAGCCGCCGTCGTCGAGTCGATGGCCGAACTGGACGACGGCGACGGCGCGTCTCGCGAGGACGTGGTCGCCGACGTCGTCGACGAGTACGGCGCCGACCCCGGGGCCGTCCGCGACGCCATCCAGAGTGCGCTGATGAGCGGCCGGTGTTACGAACCGTCGGAGGATTCGCTGAAAGCCATCTGATGGCCCGCGTGGAGCCGGTTCCGGACGAACCAGCGGCGGTCGTCACGCCGGACCGCGGGGGCCGGGCGGGCGAGCGTCTGCTCGTCGTCGCCGACTACCACGCCGGCATCGAACGGGGCCTCCGGTACGAACGCGGCGTCGAACTCGAAAGCAAGGCCGACGAGAGGCGGGAGCACCTGCTCTCGCTGCTCCATACCGAACGCCCGGACCGCGTCGTCGTGCTCGGAGACCTGGCCCACCGCATCGGCTCTCGCTCCCGGGTCGAGACGGACGAACTGGAGGCGCTCCTGGAGGCCGTCACCGCCCGGGTTCCGTTGACGCTGGTTCCGGGCAACCACGACGCCGAACTGGCCGACGAACTCGACGTTCCGCTGGACGTCGCGCCGCCGACCGGTCTGCTCGTCGGCGACGCGGGACTGCTCCACGGTCACACGTGGCCCGACCCGGAACTCCTCTCCGCGAGCGTCGTCTGTATGGGCCACGAGCACCCCGCGGTTCGGTTGACCGACGACGTCGGCGGGAGCCGGGTCGAGCGTGCGTGGCTCCGGGGGCCGCTGGTAAGCGACCCCTTCGAGGACCGGTCGGAAGTCCCCACGTGGGGCGCTCCGGAACTCGTGGTCTTTCCGGCGTTCAACGAGTACTCCGGCGGGACGTGGGTGAACGTGGAGGGACAGGGGTTCCTCTCGCCGTTTCTCCCCGGCGGGCTCTCGGCGGGCGACGTCTACCTCCTCGACGGAACGCGGCTGGGCGCCTACCAGCGAATCTGAGCGGACAGGAGGCGACTGGCTGGGGGACTCGGGGGAGATGTGTCACGGCATTAGCTCCTCTGCTACCCCAGCAGTTCGACCGCCGTCAGCGCGACGTAGATGCCCGTCCCCGCCAGGACGAGGTACAGGACGGCGCCGGAGGATTCGGGCGCCCCCGCGGACCTGGGGTTCCGGAGACCGGCGAGCGCCGTGACGAGCACGAGCAGCCCGGCGAACAGCGTCACCAGGGTCGGGATCCCGGTCACTCCGACGGCGACTTCCGCGCCCGCATCGACTACCGCCGTCAGCCCGAACACCCCGAGCGCAGCCCAGTAGATGCGAGCGGCGTCCATGCCGGCATCACGGAGTTGGGGCGTGGAAAAGCCACTGCCGGCAAGCGCCGGGGGTCGTTCCCGGCGTCCCGGCGACTCGACTCTGGCCGACGCCGCCGGGCACTGCGTCCGAGCGGAGACCAACCTTCAAGGACGTCACCGCCGTAACGCTCTGCATGCGAGTCGACAATCCGGCGGTCGAACGCGTGGTGACCGACGCCCGTCCCTGAGACCGCACCGGCCCGGGCCGGGCTTAAGTATCTCGCCCGCCTACCCGCCAGGAACGTGCAGGAATTCACTGCGGCGCCGGCCACGGCGGTGGTTCTGTGAGTCGCGACGCGGTTCTCGGGAAGCGCGTCGACTCTGGAACCGCCGACCTCGCCGAGATACGTGACCTCGCCCGGGCGGCCGGATACGACGTCGTCGGCGAACTGAGCCAGACCCGTACCGAGGACGCCGCCTACCACTTCGGCGAGGGGAAAGTCGAGGAGCTGGCGGCGCTGGTGGCCCGGAGGGACGCCTCCGTCGTCATCGTGGACAATCGACTGGGTCCCTACCAGACGTACAACATCGCCAGGAAGCTCCCCGAGGGCGTCGAAGTCGTCGACCGGTTCACGCTCATCCTCGAAATCTTCGGCCAGCGCGCCCAGACGCGCAAGGCCCAGCTTCAGGTCGAACTGGCCGAACTGCGGTACGAACTCCCGCGGGCGGAGGCGAAAGCCAGCCTCGCCAAGCGCGACGAGCGCCCCGGCTTCATGGGGCTCGGCGAGTACGACGAGAGCCGCGAGCAGGACATCAAGTCCCAGATAGCCCGCATCAAGCGGGAACTGGACGCCATCGCCGAGAAGGAGGAGACCCGCCGCGAGGAGCGTCGGGAGTCCGGGTTCGACCTCGTGGCCCTCGCGGGGTACACGAACGCCGGCAAGTCCACGCTGATGCGGCAGCTCGCGGCGGACCTCGACGTCGACGAGAACGACGATCTGCACCCGGACCTCGACCCGACCGCGGAGTCGGAGGACCGGCTGTTCACGACGCTCGGGACGACCACGAGACGGGCCGAGACGGGCAAGCGGGACGTTCTGCTGACAGACACCGTCGGGTTCATCTCGGACCTGCCACACTGGCTGGTCGAGTCGTTCAAGTCCACGCTCGATTCGGTCTACCGGGCGGACCTCGTCCTCCTCGTCGTCGACGCGAGCGAGTCCATCGAGGCGATGCGCGAGAAGCTCATCACCTGCCACGACACCCTCTACGAGCGAAACGAGGCGCCCATCGTCACGGTGCTGAACAAGGTCGACAAGGTCGACCCGGACGAACTCGACGAGAAGCGAGCGGCGCTGACCGCGCTGGCGCCGAACCCGGTGGCCGTGTCGGCGCTCACCGGCGAGGGCGTCGAGGAACTCGCGGACCGCATCGAGCGCGAACTGCCCGACTGGGAGCGCGAGCGACTGCTGCTCCCGATGACCGACGAGACGATGAGCCTCGTCTCGTGGGTGTACGACCACGGCAGCGTCGAACGCGAGGAGTACGAGGAGGACCAGGTGCTTATCGAGTTCGAGGCGCGCCCGGCTATCGTCCAGCAGGCCCGGTCGAAGGCCGCGGACCTGACGGCCGTGGAGTCGGCCTGACTGCGAGGATGCCAGTTCGGCTACGGTTCGAGTACGCGAACCCGAGCGGAGGCGGCGCGGACTGGTCGAGTGCTACCCGGTGAGGGCGGTGACGAGATTGGCTAGAGGGGTCCCGGAGTCCCGTCAGCGCTCGCGTTTCGTCTTCTCGACGACCTGCACGCCCGAGATTCGGGTGTCCGGATACTGCCCCTCGGCGTCCTTCTCGGCGGCCTTGACCATGTCCCAGACGACGTTGAGGCCGGTCGTCACGCCCTCCAGGGCCTCCATCTCGCATCCGGTCTTGCCGGTGGTCTCGACGGCGACCGTGAGCACGACCCTGTCGTCGGCCACGTCGAAGGTCGTCTCGACGTTCGTGATGGGAATCTGGTGGCACATCGGGACGGTCTCCCAGGTGTGCTTGACCGCCTGAATCGCGCCGACGCGAGCCGTTGCGAGGACGTTCCCTTTGCCGATTTCGTCGTCCCGGATGGCTCGAACGGTCGATTCCTGGAGGTGGATGGTGCCCCGGGCCACCGCCCGGCGCGCCGAGTCGGGTTTGCCGCCGACGTCCACCATCTGCACCCGGCCGGCCTCGTCGGTGTGGGTCAGTTCGGCGTCCGCTTCCCCGGGCAGGTCCTCCGCGGACGCGTCGGCCCCGTCCGTTTCGGGGGCGTCATCAGACATCGCGGTCACCCCACAGCGCCTCGGGCACGCGAGAGAGGAGGTCGGTCGCCATCATCCCGTACCCGCGCTCGTCGGTCACCAGGTCTCCCGCACGTCCCGTCGCGTACGCGGCGATGGCGGCGGCCGTCAGCAGGTCGTGCTCCGGGTCGTGTGACGCCGCCATCGCGCTCGCGACGCCGGCGAGGACGTCGCCGGTCCCGCCGACTGTCATCCCGGGGTTGCCCGTCCGGTTGACCCGCACCTCGGCGGGGTCCGCGACGACGTCGTAGGCCCCCTTCACCAGGAGCGTCTGGTCGATGTCGGCGGCGAACTCGCCGACGAGGTCCGCCCGCTCGCGCCAGTCCTCGGCGCTCGGGCCGCCCATCGCGCGCAGTTCACCCTGGTGGGGCGTACAGACGAGGTCCGCGTCCGTCTCGACGGTCGGAACCACCTGCAGGGCGTCGGCGTCGACGACCCCGCGCCCGTCGTACGAGCGGAGAATCTCGCCCACGGCGTCGAGCGTCTCGTCCGCTCCGCCCAGGCCGGGACCGAGCAGGAGCACGTCGTGGTCGGCCGCCAGGTCGAGGACGTGGTCGACGGCGGATTCGGTCAGTCGGTCCCCCGGGTACGGCCGGAGGATGAGGTTCTCGCTGAAGCCCTGGACCTCGTTGGCCACGGACTCCGGGCAGGCGACGCGGACGAGGTCGGCCCCGGCGCGGAGTGCGGCCTGGGCGGCGAGGGCCGGGGCGCCGGCGTACGGCCCCCCGCCGACGACCAGCACCTCGCCGTGGTCGCCCTTGTGACTCTGGTCGTCGCGGGTCAGCGACAGCAGGTCGCCGGGGCCGACGAACGTCTCTGCGGCCGCCGGGATACCGATGTCCGCGACGGTGACCTCGGCGTCGAGGTCGGCCAGCCCCGGTTTCGCGTCGTGGAAGGTGACGACGCGGTCCGCCTCGACGGCGACGCCCTCGGCCCGGCCGGTGTCGGCGTCCACGCCCGAGGGGACGTCGACGGCGAGCACCGTCGCGTCGGCGTCGTTCGTCGCTCGCGCGGCAGAGGCCGCGGGTTCGCGGAGCGCTCCGGTGACGCCCGTCCCCAGCATCGCGTCGACGACGACGTCCGGGTCGCCGAGGTCCAGCGACCGGGAGTCGGGAACCGTCTCCACGTCGCACTCGGCGTCCACGAGGGCGTCCCAGTTCTCGCGGGCGACGGTCGTCGTGATGCTCTCCGGTCGCCCCAGCAGCGAGACGGACACCTCGTAGTCGTCGAGGAACCGGGCGGCGACGAAGGCGTCTCCGCCGTTGTTGCCGCGGCCTGCCAGGACGGTGACGGCGGCGCCGGGGTCGACCACCTCCCGAATCGCGCGGGCGACGGCGTTTCCGGCCGACTCCATGAGCTGTTTCTGCGAAACTCCGAGCGCGGCCGCGTTGCGGTCCACGGCGGCCATCCGGTCGGACGTAATCATGGACGGGCGTTGGTCCGGACGGGCGTTAACCTCTGGGGGTTCGGGCGGCGGCGTCGGGTGCCGGCCACGCGCGAGGCCCACCACGTGTCGACCGCCGGACGGTCCGAGTCGTGGCGAATGGAGACGGTCCGGGTCTGGCGGATGGCGACGGGCCGTGGCGAACCGGCAGTTTATATCCGACGAGAGACCACCCTCCCACAGCCAATGGACCCACAGCGGGGAACGGAAGGAGCGCCCTGGCGGGCGGTGTTCGGCCACGACGAGCCGTATCCCGAGCAGGCGGACGGCATCGAGACGGCCATCGAGACGGCCGCCGAGGGCGGGTTCACCGTCGTCGAGGGGGCGTGCGGAACCGGGAAGACGATGCTCGCGCTCACGGCCGGCATCGACAGGGTGCGCGACCCCGAGTCGCCCTACGAGCGGGTCGTGGTGCTGACGAGCGTCAAACAGCAGTTGCGCCAGTTCGAGGACGACGTCCGGACCATCAACCGGAATCTCCCTGACGACTGGCGGCCGGTGTCCGGGATGACGCTGGTCGGGAAAGCCGACGTCTGTCCGTACAGCCGGGAGCGCGTCGCCGACGTGGACGAGACCACCGTCTACGAGCGCTGCGACGGCCTGCGGGAGCGGACCCGGAACCTCTCTGGCGAGGGCGGGTCCACCTCGGCCGACGCCCTCGCCGCACAGGCCCGAGAAGCCCAGACCGGCCTCCTCGACTCCGGGAGCCAGCGCGAGGCCTTCCTCTCGACGGCTGACGAACCCACGCCGTACTTGGCCGAACTCCCGGAGTACGACGACGTGGAGTACTGCCCGTTCTACGCGCAGTACCTCGCGGACCTGCCCGAGGACGGCGACCCGGCTGAGGCCGTCCCGTTCGACGTGACCGAGTCGGGGCTACTCGACCCGGAGGACCTGGTCGCCATGGCGGCGGGTCACGGCATCTGCCCGCACTCGGCGATGGGCGCCCTGCTGCCCCACGTCGAGGTGGTCGTCGCGAACTACTACCACGCCTTCGACCCGACGACGACGGCGACGTTCACCGGGGCGCTGCTCGACGAGTCGACGTTCGTCGTCTGCGACGAGGCTCACATGCTCGAACCGCGCGTGCGCGAACTGGTCAGCGACGGGGTGGCCGACGCGACGCTCCGGGACGCGGAGTCGGAACTGACGCGGGTCATCCAGCCGGTCGAGTTCGACGACGAGTCCCGGACGACCGACGACGCGGCGCTGGTGCGAGGGGAACTCTCGGAGGCGGACGTGACCCTCCGGGAGCTGAAGCGGGTCCGGTCGTTCGTCCGCGACCTGCGGGACGAACTCGACAGGCTGGTCCGCTCCCACCTCGACCGGACGCTCCCCGACTGGCGGGCGGACCTGACCCGGCTCGACGACGACGAGATACCGCTCCGCGACCCGGAATCCCCCGGCCCCGACCGGATTTCCGAGTGGGCGCGCGAGGCCGGCTACGACGACGTGTGGGTCCGGGCCGAGTCGGTGGGCGCCGTCGTCGCCCGCGTGTTGAACGAGGTGGACGACGAGGACAGACAGCGCGCGGCGCCGGCCGTCGGGCGCGTCCTCGGCGCCTGGTACCGGACCGACCACGAGCGGTACTTCCGCGAGGTGGAACTGGCCCGGACCTGGGACGAGATGGAGCCCGCCGACTCCTGGCGCCGGGCGTACAACGCCCGCCTGTCGCTCCACAACTGCGTCCCCGGCGACGCCATCGCAGCGCAACTGGGCGAGTTCGGCGGCGGCGTCCTGATGAGCGCGACGCTGGAACCGCTCGACGTCTTCCGGCAGGTGACCGGCCTCGACGCACTCGCCGACGCCGGCCGACCGGTGGTCGAGCGGACCTACGGGCTGTCGTTCCCGCAGTCGAACCGGGAGAGCTTCGCCGTCGACGCGCCGAAGTTCACCTACGAGAACCGCGGCCGGGTCGAGGAGACGGGCGGCGACGAGGCGAACGAGACCCGGCGCGTCTACGCCGACGCGATAGTAGCCGTCGCTCGCTCGCCCGGGAACGTGCTCGTCGGGATGCCGAGTTACGCCGAGGCCGAGTGGGCCGCCGGCGTCCTCGAACGGCGCGTGGACAAGCCGGTGTTGCTCGACGAGTCGAGCGACGACGGGACCACGGAGGCGCTGAAGTCGGACTTCTTCGACGGAGCAGGGAAGGTCCTGGTGACGAGCCTCCGGGGGACGTTGACCGAGGGCGTCGACTACCGCGGGGACCGCCTCTCGGCGGCCGTCGTCTGCGGCGTTCCGCTGGTGAACACGTCGAGTCCGAAGACGACGGCCGTCAGAACCGCCTACGAGGGCGAGTTCGGCGACGGGTTCGAGACGGCGCTGCTCGTCCCGGCGGTTCGCAAGGCCCGACAGGCCGTCGGACGGGTCATCCGCGGCCCCTCGGAGACGGGGGTCCGCGTGCTCGTCGACGAGCGCTACGCCCGCGATAGCTGGGACAGCGTTCGCGGGTACTTCCCGGACGGCGAGCGAGAGGAGTTCCGCCCCGTCAGCCCGGACATGCTCTCGTACGGCCTCGACCGGTTCTGGGACGGTCTCTGAGTTCGCGGCGTCCCGTTACCCGGCCCCGACGAACCCGGATTCGCGGCCGGCGTGATCCGGACGGCCGCCGACGGTCTGGAGCAGTCGCCCGGGCGTCAGGCGTCCCCCGTCCGCAATCGACCCTCGCCCGCGGTCGTGACTCGCTCTCACTCGGGTCGCTCGTCGTCCCACTCGAACCGGCAGGTGACGTCGCAGAAGTGGCGGACGCGGACCTCGCCGTCCTCGACCCAGGTGACGACCCGGTGGGCGCTGGAACCGACGATGGGCTCCTCGCAGGTGGCGCAGGTCGGTGCGTCGCTCTCGTCGATGTCCTCGCCGAGGTCCGAGGTGGGGTCAACCATGTCGCCCTCTCTGTAGCGACGCCATCCCACTTTAATCCCGCCCACCCGGCAATACGTCCCCTCGCCTCCGACGAGGCGCTCAGGGCCTGCGGAACACGTACGTGAGCGCCCCTGGACCGCGGACCAGCAGACGGCCCCCGTCGGGGTCGAAGTAGAGTCGGTCGACGCTCGCCAGCGAGAACTCGTGGAGCGGCATCCCGGCGTCGACGTGACCGTCGCGGGTTACGGCGAACGCCGCCCCGCCGCTCCGGTAGACGATGCGCTCGCTCGTCTGGTTTGCGGTGCCCCGCGCCGACGCGAATCGGTCGAACGCCCCGCTCAGGTCGTCCCAGTCGTCGACGCGAACGGCGGTGAACGCGTCCATCTCGATGCTCGAATCGCTCATAGGTCACTATCGTCGGCAGGTGACATATGCGCAGCGGCGACCAGGCTCCGGACCCGTCCGTCGAGCAGGTGTCGGCTTCGGTTGGCTACGGGTTACTATTGAGCCCAATGACGAGCAATTATGTATCGGGCGCGTCGAGAATAACCCGAGACGTTACATGTCCGAGACAGGCGCCGCCGGCGACGGGAACCGTGGAGAGTCCGGGTGGTCGAGTCGGCGACGCTTCGCCCTGCACGGCGTCGTCGTCTCGTACGAGGGTCGACCGGACCGCTGTACGATATACCCGCGCGGTCGGCGTCCCGAACAGCGAATGGCGACGTGGTTCTCGGCGAACGCGTCGGCGTTCGTCGGCCTCGAAGAGATGCGGTAGCACGAGCGGCCCCCGTCACTCCGGATTCCACCTGGCGTCAGAGAGCGTTCGCTGGACCGCCTCCTCGCCCACGGCGGCGGCGAGCGCCTCGAATCCCTGTCGCTCCGCCGGGTCGCGCGCGTTCGCCACGAGCCGGGAGACGATGAACTCGGGGGTGGACTTGCCCACGGTGCCAAAGCGGGGCTGGTAGTCGACTTCGAGTTCCAGGTCGCTCGTGAGGCCCTCCGCGAAGATGCCGTCGATGCGCGCCGGTTCCGGGAGCGGGCTGAGGTCGTCCGCGAGGTGGGTGACGTACACGCCGAGGGCGTCGCGGCGGACCGTGAGGTCCACGAGGCCGTTCAGCAGGTCGGCCGCCCGCCCGGGTTCGGTGATGGCCTCGAACTCGTCGACCAGCATCAGCGGGCGGCCCCCGCGGGTGAGCGGCGGCACGATGGTCTTCAGCGTTGATTCGAGGACGCCGGCGTTGAAACTCGCGTGGCGACGGTGGAAGACGACGACGTCGAACGTCCCGACCTCCGCGCGTTCGGCGGGGACCGGGAGTCCCATCGCGGCCAGCAGTGCGACCTGACAGAGCGTCTCCAGCAGCGTCGTCTTCCCGCCGCTGTTCGCTCCGGTGAGGACAGTCACCCGGTCGCCGGCGGGCGGGGCGTCCGCACCGGACAGGGAGTGTGTCCCCACGCCGTAGGTGACTGGCTGCACTGCGCTGCCGAGCGCCAGGTTGCGCGCCCCCTGGACCGCCAGGCCGTCGTCGACCAGCGTCGGCCGCGTCAGGTCGTGGGCGTCGGCGAAGCGGCCCAGCGAGAGCGAGAACGCGATGTCGTCGGCCGCCCGGACCGCGGCGTCGATGTCCTTGCGCGCCCGCGCTATCGTCTCGGAGAGTTCGGCCGCGACCGTCGACTCGCGATCGGCCGCGCGCGTCTCCAGGTCGTCCACCAGCGACCGGAGCGACGAACTCACGAAGTCCGCGGCGTCGACGGCGTCGTCGGCGGTTGCGCTCTCGACGGTGCCCCGCCGGAGGGCCGTCTCCCCGGCGACGTACTCGACGAAGGCGCCCTCCAGGTCCGCCAGGTTCCGCACGCCCCGCTCTCTGATGGATTCGAGGACGTCCAGGGAGCCTCGCTCCAGGTCCCTGGCCGCCTCCAGGTGGTCGCGGAGTCGGTCGAGTTCCTCGTCGGCACCCGGGCGAACCGACTCGCCGTCGACGTAGCCCAGCGCCCCCACGGCCGCCTCGAGCGCCGACTCGTCGAGTCCCTCGAGCGCCTCGAACGTCGACCCCGTCAGGCCGGCCGCCCTGAGCGCCAGCGCCGCTTCAACCGCCGCACGCTCGCTCCCGCCGGCCTCGTCGTACTCGCTGAACGCCCGCAGCACGGCGTCCCGCGCGGATTCGTCGAGCGACTTCCACGCGTCCTTGGCGGCCAGGACGTCGTCGAGGCGGTCGTGTCGCGCCTCGGCGTCGGTCAGGGGCGTCATGACGCGGATTCGGTCGGCGGCGTGCCGGGTGACGGCGTAGGACCTGGCGAGGTCCAGCAACTGGTCGTACACGTCCCGGGCGTCGCGGGTGCCCAGCAGTTGCATGCCCGCCCCGCCGCTGGCGCGCCGCAGGATGCGCGTCGCCCGGCCGCGCGAGACGCCGGCGTCGGTCAGCGCCCGAACGTCGGCAGACTCGATAGCTTCGATGGCGCCCTCGACGCTCAGAGCGTCCCGCAGTCGCTCGCTCGTCTTGGGACCGACCCCCCAGTAGTCCTCGAGTCGCATACGCGACCCTGACAGGGCGCCGCCTTAGTGGTTTCTCGTCGGCCCGCCGCGACCGACGTGGCTGTCTGACCGTTCGACTCCGGCAGGGGAGAAATAAACCCTTCACATGTGCAGGATTACGCTCAATGGGTCGCCGCGGAAACAGCGTACCTGGCGCCCGGACGTCGTCCGGCGCCAGTTGCCCACTCCGAATCCCGGCGTCTGGCAACGGGACCCTGACACGGCGGCCTCCCCGGACCCAGCCCTGTCGGGCGTGGTCTCGTCGTCCGTTTGGACGGACCTCCCCTGTGGAGGCGGCCACCGGCGCCCGCCCACCCGCCGGTGGTCGCGGCCACCTCCGTCCCGGATGCGAGAACTTTTCTGCGCGTCCAGGACCGCAGGTGTACCGCCGGCACCGAGAGCGTCGCTCTCCGGTCGCTGGGGGCCGCCTGCGAAGAATGCGCCTACTGGCGGGACTGGGGCGGGTCGGAAGCGGGTTCGGCCCGCGCGGAACAGTCAGCGAGAGCGCGGGCGAGCGTTCGGACGGCCGTTTCGTGGGTCGTGCGGGATTCGCGGAGCGCCATCGGTGTCACCCCGAGTCGATGGTACTCCTCGAAGTCCGCCGGGGTCGCGACCCCGCGCCGGATGTACTCTTCGGCCACCTGCACGAGGAGCGAGTGCATGTGGAGGAGTTCGTTCTTTCTCATATTCGTAACATGTAGGTGCTCAAACGGGGTAAACTGCACGGTCACCCCGGTTTAACACTATTTTACGTTATGGATTTCGAGAAAGGAACTGGCCGCTCCGGAACATATCCGACAGGGCGCGCTGGGTCTTCCGGGCGGGTCGCGCCGTAACTGCCCGACCGGTCCTGACGGGTCGCCGACGACGCCTGCGCGCGACGGGACCGGTCGGGGCGCGGTCGAGGCGGGGCGTACGGAAGCGTTGGACCGTCCGCTGGGCGTGTCGCGGTCACGCTGGTCTGGCTACGTCGACCGTCGCCGGTGCGGGTCCGCCGACCGGTCACTGCTCTGCGGCCTGGACTTCCATGTCGTACTTGTCGCGGAACTCCTGGATGAGTTGCCCCATCTTC
Source organism: Salinigranum sp. (assembly GCA_041641795.1). Taxonomy (GTDB): domain Archaea; phylum Halobacteriota; class Halobacteria; order Halobacteriales; family Haloferacaceae; genus JBEPXT01. The sequence continues at coordinate 26,812 of JBEPXT010000011.1, read as the reverse complement.
GCGTACCAGTCGTTGAGGAGGCGCTGCATGTCGTCTGCCACCTCGTCGGGGTCGGTCGGCCGGTAGACGTGGTAGTACCCGCCCTGCTCGTAGTTGACCTGCTCTTTCTGGATGAAGCCGGTCTGTAGGAGACGCTGGACCGCGCGGTAGGCAGTCGAGCGCTCCCGGTCGACGGCCTCGGCGATTTCGTCCACGGTCAGCGGTTCCTCGGACTCGATGAGGATGCGGAAACACTCCCTGTCGAGATGTTTCAAACCGTGGATGCATTCCAGCAGACCCTCACACTCCATGTCGGACTGGAGGTATTCGACCATTGACTCCGGCATTCGTGGGGTCGCGTACGTTCCCAGCGCTGAAAAGGGTTTGTTTGCCGTGTACACAACTAGCCAGCCCACCACTGGTTCACGTGACTGTGCCCGACTCGACCGGAAAACGTGGAGAATGCCGTCCGTCGAATTCCGTTCCCTCAGTCGGCCGAGACGGCCGAGGGCTCCTCGCGCCGCTGGAGGCCCCGGATGCTGCTGACGACGACGGCCCCGCTGACGAGGAGGGCCGACCCGATGATGATGACGAAACTCACGGTGTTCAGCACGTCGATGCCGTAGGTGTTGCCGACTTCGCGTGCGGCCACGGCGACGGACCCGCCGAGGAGCATCAGGCCGAAGTACACCTTGATCTCGGACTCGTCCACGATGTTCGTCGCGGCCGACCCGATGCGGGCGCCCAGTGCGCTACCCGCGAGGAGCGGGGCGACGATGCTGAGGTCGACACCGCCGGACTGAGCGTACAGGAAGCTCCCGATACCGCCCGAGAACACGATCTCGAACAGGTCGGTCCCGACGGCGATGGGCACCGGAACCCCGATGAGGTAGAACAGGGCAGGCATGCGGATGAACCCGCCCCCGACGCCGAGGAGGCCCGAGAGCAGGCCCGTCGCGAACGCCACGAGCAGAATTATCCACAGGGAGACGCTGACGCCGCCCCGCAGCGAAATCATCGGCGGGATGTTGTAGGACTGAATCTTCTTCGCGATGTCGGGGATGTCGTCCGCGTCGACCTCCGCGTCGGCGTCGACGTCGTGGTCGATGCCGCCGCCGCTGTCGCCCTTCAGCGACTCGTAGGTCACGAACAGGCCAATCCCGCCCAGCAGGACGACGTAGATGACGCTGATGATGCGTCCGGCGAGGCCGAGTTCCTGCAGGTGGAGAACCATCTCCTTCCCGACTTCGATGCCGGCCGTGGTGCCGGCAATCATCAGGACGCCGAGTTTGTAGTCGACCTGCCCGAGGTCCCGGTGCTTGAGCGTCGCGATGACAGCCGTCCCGAAGACGAACGCCAGGCCGCTCCCAACCGCGACTTTGGGTTCGTACCCCATCACCAGCAGTGCCGGCGTGACGAGGAAGGACCCGCCCATCCCGAAGAAGCCGAACAGGATGCCGATGAGCAGTCCGAACCCGGCGAACAGGAACAGTAGCGCCAGACTCATTCCGAGGATTTCCATCGTTTATTCACCGACGATTTTGTCGACGACCGCTTCTTCGAGGAGGCTAGTGAGCGCGCCGTAGCCGACGTAGAGGATGATGGCTTCGACGAGTACTAGCCCGACCAGTGCGACCGAGTACGCGTTCCCGCTGAGCGTTTCGATTCCGAACATGGTTAGCTAGACCCCCGCTGTGCGTTCGTTCGCGCGTGGGTTTCGAAGGTTTGCACACTACTGCATAACCGGGTCACCCTAATAACGGTTTTGGGTCAACTGTACAATACTGTATCTCAGTCGGTTGGCGATAACTTATCGATAATTACCCCTTGAGATTCGTTCGCCAGCCGTCTGCGCGCTGTTCTGCGGGCTACTCCGAGCAGAAAGTGAGGACCGGAACCGGCGCGGACCGGACGACGCGTTCCGCGACGCTCCCCAGCATGACCCGGCGGAACCCCGTGCGCCCGTGGGTTCCCATGACCACGAGGTCTACGTCCCGCTCTCGCGCGTATTCGACTATCTCCTCGTAGGGATTGCCGGTCCGGACCGCCGTGGTGACGTCGATGCCTTCGCTCTCGGCGCGCTCGGCGAGTCGCGTCACCGCCTCCCGGCAGGCGGACCGCTGGCGTTCCAGCACTCGCTCAGTGTCGACGTGGACGGGCGCGCCGGAGAACGAGAGTCTGACGTCGGCCACGCTCAGGATTTCGACCGAGGCCCCGTACGTCGTCGCGAGGTCGAACGCGTGTTCCGCGGCGCGTCCGGCACAGTCACTCCCGTCGGTGGGCACCAGGATGCGGTCGTACATATCCGGGAGTACGACGGTCTGTACCGAAAAATCGACTCTGGTTCCCGCTGTGCGAGAACCGGTTGCGACCGGCGCCGTGCCGGCGCGAGCTTGTCTTGTACACTTCGCCCACAATCGAGTCGCAGGTGCAAGGTCGCACGGGCGCGACCCCCTCGCCATTTGTCGCAGTCGGCGACTCACGCCAGCCGGCGGGGGCGCCTCAGTCTTCCAGTTTCCCGCCGAGCACCTTGGCCGCGGTCAGGACGGGGTCCCAGGTGGGGCTGAACGGGGGCGCGTACGCGAGGTCCAGGTTCTGGAGTTCCTGCACGGTCATCCCCCCGTGAAGGGCAGTCGCGACGGTGTCGATGCGTTTCGGGACGCCCTCCTCGCCCACCATGCTCGAACCGAGCACCCGGCCGGTCTCCCGGTCGCCGACCAGCGTGACCTGGATGTCGGACCCGCCGGGGTAGTAGTGAGCGCGCGAGGACGCCGTGATGGTGACGTTCACCGGGTCGAACCCGTGCTTCCGCGCGCGCGCTTCGTCGAGGATGCCCGTCCGCGCCGCCTGCAGGTCGAACGCCTTGACGGTCGCGGTACCGGCTATCTCCCCCACGGGCGTCGGGTCGCCGGTCACCGTCTGCCCGATGGCCCGCCCGGCGCGGTTGGCCGTCAGCGCCAGGGGAACGAAGTCGGGCGCCTGGGTGACGGTGTGCGTGGCCTCGGCGCAGTCGCCGGCCGCGAACACGTCCGGGAGATTCGTCCGGCCGTACTCGTCGACGGCGACGGCGCCCGAGTCGCCGAGTTCGGCCCCCGCATCCGCCGCGAGTTCGGCGTTCGGCGCGACGCCGACGCCCACGACGGCCAGCGACGCCTCGTAGGCGTCCGACTCGGTTTCGACCGCCTCGAGGGCGCCCTCGCCGACGAAGCCCTCGACGCGCGTGTCGAGGTGGAGGGTCACGCCGACGTCCCGGAGGTGTTCTTCGACGACTTCTGCCACCTCCGGGCCGAAGGGCTGGAGGGTGTGGGGTAGCATCTCGAACAGGTGGACGTCCAGGCCGTGTTCGGCGAACGCCTCGGCCATCTCGATGCCGACGTACCCGCCGCCGATGACGGCGACGGCCGAGTCGGAGTCGATCGCTCCTCCCGACCCGTCGGCCGTCGCCGCCTCGCCGAGCACCTCCGTTTCGAGGTACTCGCGGAGTCGCTCTCCGGACTCCATGCTGTGGAGCGTGAACACCCCGGAGAGGTCCATCCCGTCGAAGGGCGGTTCTATCGCCCGGGCGCCGGTGGCGACCAGCAGTGTGTCGTACGGTTCCGTGAGCGTCTCGCCGTTCGCCCTGACGGTGACCTGCTTCTCCTGGGCGTCGATGGCGGTCACCTCGTGGCCGGTGCGCAGGTCGATGTCTCGCTTCTCGCGGAACGCCTCGGCCGGGACGGCCACCAGGTCCTCCAGCTGCTCGACGTCTCCCTTCACGTAGTACGGGAGGCCGCAGGCGCCGTAGGACACCCACTCGCCCTTCTCGAAGACGACCACGTCGAGGTCCGGGTCCTCGCGTTTCGCCTTGCTCGCGGCGCTCATCCCGGCGGCGTCTCCGCCCACGACGACGAATCGGTGACTCATACGGCGTCGTTCGCCCGCCACAGGGTAGTGTCTTTCGCAAACGATACAATATTGGGACGAGACACGGGTTTTTGGGACGAGACACGGGTTTCTGACGGGTGTAACGAGACCCGACGAGCCGTCTCGCGGAACCGCTCGGAAAAACGGGCGGGACGGCGATTAGCCGACCACCGAGAACGTGGCGAAGCCGACGACGAACGCCAGGACGAACGACCCGACCCAGGCGCCCGCCGTCTTCAGGAGCTTCGACCGACTGACGCCGGCCCCGCCGACGGCCATCCCGCTCCCCACGATGGCGCTCACGATGATTTCGTTGAACGAGACGGGGACGCCGAGGAAGACGGCCGTCTGTGCGATTGCGAACGACGGGACGAGCGCCGATATCGACCGGCGCGGCCCCAGCGACGAGTACTCGCGGGCGAGCGACTGTATCATCCGCGGGGCGCCGGTCCACGACCCGACCAGCATCCCCGCACCGCCGCCGACCAGAACCATCGTCGTCGACACGTCTATCTGGTCCAGCAGCGGTAACAGGGGTCCAACGGCCAGTCCGACCTGGCTGCCGCCGGCGGCGAACGCGACGAGGGAGCCGAGCGCAATCAGGAAGTACCTGAGCGTCCGCTCCTCGTTGCGCCGTGCCTCCCACCAGAGGACTCCGCCGGCGACTGCCGCCATCGCCAAGGTTGCCAGGACGAGACCGGTCGGGGCTGGCGTCGGGATTCGCGTCGCGAGCTGCTCGGCGAGCGAACTGCTCGCGGGACCGGGTGCGAGCGCGGTGAAGCTGACGTTAGCGAAAATCGCGCCGACGCCGCTGCCCAGCAGCGGCACTGACACCGCCTCCGGGACGGCTTCGTCGGCGAGCGTCCGGGCCAGGACGTAGGCCATACCGCCGCCCACGACGGGCGTGAGCGTCCAGACCGCCAGGATTCGCCAGTACGTGTCCCACGCCGGCGTCCCGCCGATAGCGATGCCGGTGCCGATGACCACGCCGGTCACCGTGAACGCCGTCGCGATGGGAATGCCGGTCCGGATGCCGACGGCCATCAGCACCGCCGCCGTCACCAGTGCCACGATGACGGCCAGCGGGGTCAGGGTGACGCCCTGTACCAGTCCCTGGCCGACGGTGGCCGACACGCTCTGGCCCTGCATCACGGCGCCGGCGAACCCGAGGATGCCCACCACGAACCCCGCCCGCAGTATCGAGATGGCGTTCGCGCCCACCGCGGGTGCGAACGGGGTCGCGCCGCTGGACCCGGCCCCGATGACCCAGGCCATGAACAGGCTGGACAGGGCCGCGACCAGGAGTACGGCAACCGACCCGAGGTCGACGCCGGTCAGCGAGGCGGACGCCGCCGCGATGGCTCGCGTGGCGAGCGGTCCGGCGCCGAGAGTCGTCTCCGCGTGCAGGGTTCCGGTGTGCGTCATGGAGTGTAGTGAAGTGGGGTGAGTGCGCGAGAGGGGTCAGTCGGCCGCGACGCTCGTGTCGGACTCCGAGGACCGGAAGGAGCGCCAGAGGCCCTGTGCGTACGCGCCGACGAACATCCCGGCCACCGCGAGCAGCGCCGGGTAGTTCCCGACGCCGACGCTCGCGTAGGCTGCACCCGGGCAGATTCCCGAGAGCCCCCAGCCGACGCCGAAGATGGCGCCGCCGAGGAGGACCTTGCTGTCGAAGGACTTGAGACGACGGCCGTACGGCCGGCCGGTCAGCGGCGCCTCGCCGAGGGCGCGGGTCGCCACCGCGAAGGTCAGTCCCGTGACGCCGGCGGCACCGCCCATGACGAACAGGAGGCCGAAGTCGTCGAACTGGAGGAAGTCGAGAACCACCTCCGGTCGGGCCATGTGGCTGTACCCCAGCCCGAACCCGAAGAGGAGGCCGCCGAACAGGACCAGCGTCATGAACGGCAGGCCGCGACGCTGGCTCACGGCGTCACCCCCAGGGCGGCGACTAGCTGTGCGGTGCCGATGGCGACGAGCATGAACGTCGCGACGCCCACCAGCGAGGTCCGCGAGACGGACCCGACGCCGCAGACGCCGTGCCCCGACGTGCATCCTTTCCCGATGCGGGTCCCGACGCCCACGAGGACGCCGCCGGCGAACAGTCGCCAGGGCTGGACGTCCGTCGTCCAGATGCCGCCCTGGAAGACGGCCGCGTAGATGGCCGCGCCGGCGACGATGCCGAACGTGAACACGAGGCGCCAGTCGCGGGACCCCGTGTACTTCGACTTGTTGAACCGGGGAACGTCGGAGACGTACGAGAGGGTGGACTCGAGGAACGTGCTCGCGCCCGCGATGATACCCGTCCCGAGGTAGATAGCCGTCACGCCGAGGCCGATGAAGAGGCCGCCGACGAGATACCGGCTAATCCCGTTCGGGAACAGCTCCGGCGATGCTATCGAAAGTATCTCCTGCATGATGAGTGGTGAATAAGTTCGGTGGAAGCGGGCGTCTTAGTCGTCGCTCGTCATCGCTTCGCGGCTGGCGGCGCAGTTGTTCGGCCCGAGTTCGAGTTCGAAGGCTTCCTCGTCGTCGGCCGACTGCTTGCCCATGTTCGTGGCGATGATGTCCTCGTAGTTCGCCGGGCGGGGGGGCATGTCCGAGAGGATGAACTCGACGAACTCCTCGCGGTCCATCGAGAGGGCGTCCATGCTCGACTGGAGGTCACCCAGCGTCGCGGTGTAGCTCCCGTCACCCGCCGGCGTGGCCGCGTCGCTGAAGTGAGCGGGGGCGACCACGGTATCGTCGGGGAGCGTGAGAATCTTCTCGTGGAGCGTGTCGTACAGCATCGCGGCGGCGTCCGGTGCGCCCTCGTCGCCGTCCTCGAGGTCGGGGCGGGCGACGCTCTCGGTGAACAGGCCGTCGCCGGTGAACAGGAACTCCTCGACCTTGTACGAGGTCATTCCGGTCGTGTGGCCGGGCGTGTAGATGGCCTCGACCGTCGTCTCGCCGACGGTGACGGACTCGCCGTCGTCGAGCGTCTCGTAGTCGACGTCGTAGTCGACGCCGCGGTCGAGGGACTGCTCGGGGACGACCGCCGTCACGCCGTGTTCCCGGGCGAGTTCCCGGACGCCCGAGATGTGGTCGGCGTGGATGTGCGTGTCGATGGCGTACGTCAGGTCGGCGCCGTACTCCGCGGCGTCATCGACGTAGCGCTCCGAGAAGTACCGGAGCGGGTCGACGACCGCGGCCTCGTCGCCGTCGACGACGAGGTAGCCCAGGCACCCGCTGGAGGGGCGCTGGTACTGGACGACGGTTGCGTCGCCCGCAGATTCGAGTTCGTAGCTCTCGTAGATGCTCGCCCAGCCGTTCATGCCCTCGGCCAGGTGGTCCACCTCGTAGCCCTCCTCGGCCAGCAGGCCGGCGACGTAATCCGACGACTCGCCCTTGGCGCAGACGACCGTCATCTGCCGGTCCTCGGGGAGCCCCTCGAGATTCTCCTCGGTCAGCTCGCCGTCGAGGAACTCGTAGTAGGGCCGGTTGATGGACTCGACGGACTCGCCCTCGATTTTCCAGTCGTCGAACTCGCTCTCCATCCGGGTGTCGAGGATGGTCACGGGTTCGCCGTCGTCGATGCGCGATTTGAGCGTCTCGGGGTCGATGGATTCGACGTCGACGTCCGGTTCCGGGAAGTCAGGCGTGCTCTGAGGCTCGCTCATGGATGTACTCCTGTGTACCGGCTCCCGGTACATAAGAGTTTGCATAATAATTCCCTTTTCATGCAATACCACTCGCAAACCGCGTCGCGGGCTGAAACGCGCGATTTCGTCCAGAGAACATAAAGTCCCGCCTAGTTGAGGAGCATCATTCACGTGTAAGCCGGGATGAGTGAGCCACCGTTCTGTGGGGAGGGCGCGAATTGTATTGCGTCCTCATCACAATATATTCGGGTCTACACACGGCGGACGGCAGGCGGTCTGCGACACGGCTCGCTCACGCCCGCACGGTGATTCACATCCCGAACCGGCGACGGAGCAGCGCCAGTCACTGCTACCGAGAACCGAGTTGTCGCGCCGGTCGTCGGCAGGGAGAATCGTCGGCGGGTCGGCTCACGAGAGCGTCTCGGCGAGGTCCCGGAACCGTTCCAGGTCGTGCCCGTAGAGGACGTGCGCGCCGGTCCGCTGCTCGCGCTCCTTCAGGAGGTGGAGGCTCTCGGACCAGTGTCGCTCGCTCCAGAGCAGGCCCGGACCCAGCGGAATCTCGTCGGCGTAGTTCGCGTCCACGTACGCCTCGTCGCCCGCTATCAGGAGCGTCTCGTCGCCCAGGTCGACTTGTGCGCCCATCACACCGGGCGTGTGTCCGGGCAGGTGGAACAGTTCGACGCCGTCGAACAGCGTCCGCTGGTGGCGGTGGACGACCTCCCAGTTCAGGTCGCGGTCGAAGTCCTTCGCCAGGTAGGCGATGGAGCCTTCCGTCGTCTTGGCGCTGTAGTAGGCGAACTTGAACTCGTCCTCGTGGACGTACACCGGAACGTCCGCGCCGGCGAAGTTGTACAGGCCCCCCGCGTGGTCGAGGTGGAGGTGACTGGCGACCACGGCGTCGATGTCCTCGACCGCGTACCCGGCCGCGTCCAGGTCGTCCTCGAGGTGGTGTTCCGCGGCGTCGACGTGCTTGAACGCGGCGTACAGCGGATCCGGCCAGTAGCCGTCGCCGGCCTCCGGATGCGACCCGGTGTCCCAGAGAATCGTCGCCTCGGGATGGTCGATGACCGCGTTCCACACGACGAACTCGGCGATGGTGTGGTCCGGCGACGGGTCGTCGGCGGTGCCCATCGCGTGGCCGCTCGTCACGTAGTTCATGTCGGCGTACACACGCCCGCGGTCGAGAAGGTGGACCGATACGTCGTCCATGCTAGGTTTCCAGGGCCGGAGAAACATAAACTGGACGCTGACCGGGTCTGGACGCCGTGCGTGTCCACCGGTAGTGCTGTCACCGACGAGACCGGTCAGCACGTATCGACGCTCGGAGGGGGAGGGTTGGAGGTCGGTGCCAGTCGTCGCGGGCGGGCCCACAGAACCGCCGATGCGTCTACACTTTTCCCGCGGCCGGCCGAACGACCCGGCCGTGAACTCGAAACTGACTGCCGGAAGCGTGCTGACCGGGCTGAGCCTGCTCGCGGCGGTGCTGGACGCCTGGGCGAAGCACTTCTTCTTCACCATGTACCACGTCGCCCGGGGCGAGTCGCTGGAAGGGGCCGGGAGCTTCGACCCCGGTCCGTACGGCGTCAGGCCGGGGACCGCGGAGATATTCGTGGGGACGCGGATTCTCGTCTGGGTGGCGCTCCTCTTCGGCCTCGGCCTCCTCGTCTGGGGGACGGTGGCCGAGTACCGCCGTGCGCGCGACCTGTAGTCACTGGTCGTCGTGGCCGGTCTGTACGCGGGGGCGATTGGACCGGGCGGGCGACGCGGTCAGACGTACGCCAGGGCCTGCTCGACGGCGTCCTCGACCGTCGCCCGCGCCTCCTCGTCGAGGTCCACGAGGGGCGGCCGAACCGACGTCGACGGGATGAACCCCCGTGCCGCGGCGGCGACTTTCGTCGCCGGGGCGAACCCGTGGGTGGCACACTGCTCGAACAGCGGCGCGATGGCCTCGTCCGACAGCACTCTCGCTCGCTCCAGGTCGCCCCGTGCGACCGCCGTCGTGGTGCGGGCGAAGACCTCGGGAATCGCGTTCGCGAGGGCGTTGATGCCGCCGCTGCCCCCGAAGGCGAGCGACGGAACGAGGAGGCTGTCGAACCCCTGGAGGAGCTCGAACTCGTCCGGCGTCCGCCGGGCGACCGACTGAAAGTACCCGAAGTCTCCGCTGGAGTCTTTGAGTCCCACGACGCCCTCCATCGCCGCGGCGGCCGCGACGGTGTCGGGGTCGAGTTCGGTCCCGACGTACACCGGGATGTTGTAGAGGTACAGGGGGAGGGCCGACTCCTCGGCGACGGCGCGGACGAACGCCTCGTCGCCGGCGGGGTCGTTGGCGGTGTGGAAGTACGGGAGCGTGACCAACGCGGCGTCGCTCCCGGCGGCGGCCGCCGTCTCGGTTCGGTCGAGGACGCCCGCGACGCTCGTGTCCGCCACGCCCGCGACGACCCTGGCCCCGTCCGCGGCGTCGACAGTCGTCTCGACGACGGTCCGGTACTCCGCGTCCGAGAGGCTGGCGAACTCGCCGGTGGTGCCGCAGGGGACGAACCCGTCGACGCCCCTCTCGTCGAGGGCCCTGACGAGCGACGCTAGCGCGTCGGCGTCGACTGTGCCGTCCGCGAACGGTGTGACGAGCGGTGGATACACTGGATTGCCGGAGTCCGACATGGTAGCTCCGACCACCCCCGGGGGTGAAAAGGTTGGGTCGCCGGGTCGCTCCGGCGCGGACGAAAACGGGCCGGTTCGTCACCCGGACTGCCGGTAGACCAGGTTCCGCTGAATCTCGTTGGCCCCCTCGTAGATGACCGGAATCCGGGCGTCGCGGTACACCCGCGAGATGCGCCGGTCGGCGAGTATCGACCGCCCGCCGTGGAGTTGCATTCCGCGCTCGGCACACGTGACGGCCGTCTCGGTGGCCTTCATTTTGGCCATGGCCGCCCACAGACCGGCGCTGTCGTTCTCGGACACCTGCGAGGCGGCCCGCCAGGTCAGCGCGCGGGCGGCCTCGAACTCGGTCCGCATGTCGGCGAGCGTGTGCTGGACGGCCTGGAACTCCGAGACGCCGCGACCGAACGCCTCCCGGTCGTGGACGAACGCCCAGGCCTCCTCGATGGCCGCCGCGGCGAGTCCGAGGCCGTGCCCGCCCACGACGACCCGGCCGTGGTTGAAGAACTCCGCGAGCATGTAGAATCCGCCGCCGCGGGTGCCCACGAGGTGCTCCTCGGGGACCACGGCGTCGTCGAGGACGACGTGCGCCTGCTTCGATGCCCGCATTCCGATTTTCTCCGGGATGTGTTCGGCCTCGTACCCCGCGACGTCTGTCGGAACGACGAACAGCGAGTAGTTGCTGTACCGGTCGTCGCTGTCGCCCGTCTTGGCGTAGACGGTCACCCAGTCGGCCTCGACGCCGTTTCCGATCCAGTACTTCTCGCCGTTCAGCACCCATCCCTCGTTAGTCTTCTCGGCGGTGGTGGTCATCCCGGCGAGGTCCGACCCCGTCTCTGGTTCCGAGACGGCGAGCCCCGACAGCTGGTCGCCCTCGGCGACGGGCCGGAGGAACTGTTCTTTCTGCGACTCGCTCCCGTAGTTCTCGACGATTTCGCACCCGAAGCTCGCTAGCTGGAGCGTCAGGGCGATGCCGGCGTCCGCGCGGTAGAACTCCTCGGCGATGGCGAGAATCTGGTGGAGGTCGAGTCCCCGGCCGCCGTACTCCTCGTCGATGTCCTGGGCCACTAACCCTGCCTCCTGCCCGGCCCGGAGTATCTCCCAGGGGTACTCTCCGCTGGCGAACTGCTCCTGGGCCGCGGGGGCGATGTGTTCCTCGGCGAACGCTCGGGCCTCGGCTTTCACGTCTCGTGCGTGCTCGGGAACGGGTGCCTCGTCGAGTAATTCCATAGGCGGTTCAGGGACACGAGCGGGATATACCCCCGGGAACGCACCACCCCGAGAAAACTTTTTCAAAGTTTATCGTTTATCCGGTCCCGAGCGGTCCGAGCGTCGGGCGCCCGGGACTACTCTCGCTCGCCGGGTGCGGCGTCCTCGGGGACGGCGTCTGCCACGAGCGACTCGTCGCTGTACTGGTTGCGCAGCACCTTCTTGTCGAACTTGCCGGTTGCGGTCTTCGGTACTTCGTCGATGAACATGACGTTGTCCGGGGCCCACCAGCGCGGGAACGTCTCGGTGACCATCTCGGTGAGTTCCGCGGAGAGTGCGTCGCGGTCCACGTCGTCGTTCGGGACGACGAACGCCACCGGCCGTTCCTGCCATCGCTCGTGTGGGACGCCGATGACCGTCGCCTCGGCGACGTCCTCGTGGGCCATCAGTTCGTTCTCCAGTTCGACCGAGGATATCCACTCGCCGCCGCTCTTGATGACGTCTTTCGCCCGGTCGACCAGTTTCACGTAGCCGTCCGGGTCGACGGTGACCACGTCGCCGGTCTTCAGCCAGTCGCCCTCGAAGTCGGTCTCGTTGGCCTCCGGCCGCTCGAAGTACTCGGTGGTCACCCAGGGGCCGCGAATCAGCAGTTCCCCGAACTCCTCCCCGTCCCACGGTATCTCCTCGCCGTCGTCCCCGACGACTTTGAACTCGAGTCCGGGGACGACGAGGCCCTGCTTGGTCCGCTTCTCGTACTGGCGCTCGGACGACCACTCCTCCATTCCGGGCTTCAGGTGCGACACCGTCCCGATGGGGGCCGTCTCGGTCATCCCCCACGCGTGAATCACGTCGACGTCGTACGCCTCGTCGAACCGGCGGATGACCGCCTCGGGGGCGGCGCTCCCACCGATGACGATGCGTTCCAGCGTGGAGAGGTCGGCGTCGTTCTCCTCCAGGTAGTCGAGGAGTCCCAGCCAGACGGTGGGGACGCCGGCCGTGAAGGTGACGCCCTCGTTCTCGATGAGGGCTGCGAGGTCCGCCGGTTCCGGGGCCGGACCCGGGTAGACGTGTTTCGCGCCCGCGGCGGTCCCGGAGAAGGGAAGCCCCCAGGCGTTGACGTGGAACATCGGCACGACGGGCATCACGACGTCGGTGTCCCCCAGGTCGAGGCCGGCCTGCGGGAGCGTCGCCATCGTGTGCGACCAGAGCATGCTCTGCGTGTACTCGACTCCCTTTGGCTTGCCCGTCGTCCCCGAGGTGTAACAGAGGCCGGCCGCGTGGTCCGAGGAGAGCGTCGGCCAGTCGTAGTCGGTGCCGTGGCCGCCGACGAACGACTCGTAGTCCACGACCGGGTCGAGCGACGTCTCGGGAACGTCGCTGCCGACGACCACGAAGCGCTCGACCGACGCGAACGACGACTCGTCGTAGGCGGATTCCAGTTTCTCCAGCAGGGACGGGTCGACCACTATCGTCCGGTCGGACGCGTTCTCAACGATGTACTGGACGTGGTGGTCCGGGAGGAGCGGATTGATGGTGTGTAGCTGGGCGCCCATGTTCGGGACCCCGAAGTACGTCTCGAAGTGCCGGTCGTGATTCCAGCAGAACGTCGCGACTCTGTCGCCGTGTTCGATGCCGCTATCCCGCAACGCGTTGGCTAGCTGTGCTACCCTGTCGCCGTACTCGTCGTACGTGTACCGCCGCATCCCGTCGTGGGAGCGCGAGACTATTTCGCGGTCGGGGTACAGTCGTCGGGCACGCCACAGGAAGGGTCGGAGCGTCTGGTCGATGCCGCCGGGCATGGTACCCTCCACACGCCCGTCCCTAATGATAGTTCCTGTACTATTGACGTGTCCGACGGCCGAGTATTGTCGAGGTCGAAGCCGGAATAAACCCGACTGGTCGCGCCGTCGAGGGTTCGGGAACGTCGTCGGAGAAACCGGTCGCCAGACTCCCGCCGGAAGGACGTCGGGTCAGCCGCTCCCTTCCTCGACGGAGTCCTCGCGTTCACCGTCCGGTGAGACGAGTTCGTCGTCCCGGGCGACTCCGGACTCGTCGGTATCGGAGGCCACGGCATCGTCGCTCCCACCGGTCTCCGAGTCCTCGCTTACGTCTTCGTCGGAAGATTCTGCAGGTCCGTCTTCGCCGTCTGCGGGCTCCTCCAGTCTGCCTCCGTCGTCTGCGGGCTCCTCCAGTCTGCCTCCGTCGTCTGCAGACTCGCCGAGTTCGCCTTCGTCTGTGGAATCGCCGCGTTCGTCACCGTCGTCTCGTGACTCGTCATCGTCGTCCCGTAACTCGTCGGTGTCCTCACCGTCGTCTCGTGAGTCGTCGGTGTCGTCATCGTCGGCCGGTGAGTCGTCGGTGTCGTCTCCCCCGCCGGTCGGTCCGTCGAACTCGAACGCCGGTTCGTCGTCCGCCGTCGCCTCCGCATCCGGGATGTCCGTGTCCGCCGGCGGTTCCGTACCGGGGTCGCCCCCATCGGTCTCGTCGTCCCCCCTGTCGGTCGCCTCCCCCTCCTCGTCCCCCTCGGAGTCGGTCAGTGGCGCCGGCTCACCCGTCTCGGCGTCCGGCACGTCCATTCCGGCCTGTTCGCGGAGCTGTTCTTTGACCTCGTCTCGCTTGATGGTCCCGGAGACGGTGCGGGGAATCTGGTCCGCGATGCGGATCGTCCGGGGGACTTTGAACCCCGCGAGGTGACTCCGGCTGTGAGCCGCCACCGTGTCCGCGGAGAGGCTCCCGTTGGCCGGGACGACGAGCGCGGCCACCTGTTCGCCCCACTCGGCGTCGGGGAGTCCGACCACCGCGGCGTCCTCGACGTCCTGGTGCGACCGGATGACGTCGACCACCTCCCCCGGGTCGACGTTCTCGCCGCCGGTGATGATGCGGTCGTCTTTCCGGTTGAGTACGAAGACGCGCCCGGCGTCGTCGCGGTAGCCGACGTCGCCGGTCTTGAGGCCGTACGGACAGAAGGCGTCGTCCGTGGCCGCCGCATCGCCGTAGTATCCGGGCGTCACCGTCGGTCCGGAGACGACCAACTCGCCGGTTTCGCCGGGCGGGAGTTCCCCCCCGTCCTCGTCGACGACGCGCACCGAGGTCCACATGAGCGGTCGACCGACGGTCCCCAGGTTGTCGAACGCTTCGGACGGGGAGGCAGTCGCGATTTGCGAGGCGGTTTCGGTCATCCCGTACGTGGGAAAGACGGGAATCGAGTAGTTTCGACAGCGCTCCAGGAGACTCGTCGGCGCGGGCGCCCCACCGAGGAGGACGATCCGGAGCGAGTCCGATAGGGTCCCGCGGGAATCGAGCATCCGCCGGAGCATCGTCGGCACCAGGGACACGCCGGTCACGTCGTGCCGGTCGATGTCGTCGACGACGCCCCCGCCGTCGAACCCCTCCCGAATCACCACCGTGGTGCCGTACAGGGGACCCTTGAGCACCGGGCCGATGCCGCCCATGTGGTGTATCGACAGCGGAACGAGCCACCGGTCGTCGGGGTCCGTTCCCAGGCGGAACCCGGTGGAGACGGCGCTGCTCAGGACGTTCCAGAAGGTGAGAACCACCGCCTTGGGCGTTCCCGACGTCCCGGACGTGAACAGGATGAGCGGGACGTCCTCCCGGGTCCACTCGGCCGGCCTGACCGCCGCCGGTTCGACGCGAGGCAGACACGTGACCTCGGTCCACTGCGGCTTGTCGATGGAGACGACCGGAACCGACCCCGCTGCCTCGACGGTCTGGGGTTCGGTGTCGACGTCGCAGACCAGCGTCGTGACGTCGGCGCGGTCCAGTTGCTCGCCGAGTTCCCGAGCGGTCAGGCGCTCTCCCATCGGGACGAGCGTCGCCCCCAGTCGGAGGGCGGCGTGGACGACCAGCACCGCCTCCGCGCGGGGGGGGAGGACCATCCCGAGGTGGTCCCCCGGTTCGACCCCGACCGCAGCGAGTCGCCCCGCAGTCCGACGAACCGCGTCATCCAGTTCGGCGAACGTCCACGCCTCGCGGGTGTCGGCGCGGACGAGACCGGTCTCGTCCGGCGAGGCCCGGGCGCGGTCGTACAACCAGTCGTGCATGACCGGTGATGGACGGGGGGAGACTATCGTCTTTTCGACCCCGGCGCTGACGGACTGCGCCCGTCGCGACCCGTAGAACGCGGCTCAGTGGGGTTGACGCGTCAGTGCTGGACGAACTCCACGAGGACTCCGCCGGTCGACTTCGGGTGGAGGAACGCCACCTCGTGCCCCCAGGCGCCGGGTCGCGGCTCCTCGTCGATGCAGTCGACGCCGGCCTCGCGCGCCGCCTCCAGGGCGGCGTCAACGTCGTCGGTTGCCACCGCGACGTGGTGGATGCCGGGGCCGTTTCGGTCGAGGTACCGCGCGATTGTGCCCTCCTCGTGCGGTTCGAGCAACTCGAAGTAGGCGCCGCCGACATCGAGAAACACCACGGTCATCCCGTCGAACTCCTCCCGGTGAACCGCCGGCGCGTCGAACAGCGCCTCGTACAGCGTCGCCATCGATTCCGCGTCGTCCGTGGCGATTCCGACGTGGTCGAACTCCATGGTCGTCACCTCGCCCGCGAGCGAAATAAAGCCTCGAACCGGCCGGTCCACCGAACGACGGGTCACTGCGTTCGGCCGCGAGCGCCGGTAATTGCGCCGACCACAACGTATTAGTTGATGGGCGCAAATTAATATAACGAATAATAATGATGAATAAGGCCGCCATGGGCTGTCCGATCTGTTCGGACACGTTCGACCGGCGTGCGGACCTCCGTGTCCACCTGATGACGGGGCACGCGAAGAGCGCGATGACCGACGAACTGCTGTCGGTAGTCGCCGCAGTAGAGGGACAGTCGCCCTAGAGCGCGCTCCCGGGCTGGTACTCGCCGAACTCCTCGCGTAGCACGTTGCTGATTTCGCCGACCGTCGCGTAGGCCTTGACGGCGTCGACTATCGGCGGCACCAGATTCTCATCGCCCCGTGCGGTTTCCCTGACGGCGTCGAGGGCGGCCTGGACCGACTCGTCGTCCCGCGACTCCCGGAGGTCCGCCAGTCGCTCTCGCTGGCGTCGTTCGTCGTCCTCGGAGACCTCCTCGATGTCCACGTGGGGTTCCTCGTCGACCTGGTACTCGTTGACGCCGACGATGACCCGCTCGCCCTCCTCTATCTCCCGCTGGCGCTCGAAGGCCACGTCCTGAATCTGGCGCTGGACCCACTGCGACTTGACGGCTTCGAGCATGCCCCCGCGCTCGTCGATGTCCTCGAGAATATCGCGGGCGTCGGCCTCGACGGCGTCCGTCAGGTGCTCGACGTAGTAACTGCCGGCCAGGGGGTCGATGGTGTCGGCAGCGCCCGACTCGTGTGCGAGAATCTGCTGGGTGCGGAGGGCCGTCCGGACGCTCCGCTCGGTGGGCAGCGAGAGGGCCTCGTCCTTCCCGTTGGTGTGGAGGCTCTGGGTCCCGCCGAGGACCGCCGCGAGCGCCTGGTAGGCGACTCTGACCACGTTGTTCTCTATCTGCTGGGCGGTGAGCGTCGACCCGCCGGTCTGGGTGTGGAACTTCAACTGCTTGGACGTGGGGTTCTCCGCGCCGAACCGCTCTTCCATGATGGCGGCCCACATCCGCCTGGCGGCCCGGAACTTGGCCACCTCCTCGAGGATGTTGTTGTGCGCGTTGAAGAAGAACGATAGCTGGGGGGCGAAGTCGTCGACGTCCTGGCCCGCGTCGAGGGCCGCCTCGACGTACTCGATGCCGTTCCCGAGGGTGAACGCCACCTCCTGGGCGGCCGTCGACCCCGCCTCGCGGATGTGGTACCCGGAGATGGAGATTGTGTTGAACCGCGGCGTCTCCTCGGCGCAGAACTCGAAGATGTCCGTGATGAGCCGCATCGACGGCTCGGGCGGGTAGATGTAGAGGTTGCGGGCCACGTACTCCTTCATGATGTCGTTCTGGATGGTCCCGCGGAGTTCCTCCCGGGGGACGCCCTGTTCGTCGCCGACGGCGATGTACATCGCCAGGAGGACGGCCGCCGGCGCGTTGATGGTCATGCTGGTCGACACCTCGTCGAGCGGAATCCCCTCGAACACCGTCTCCATGTCCCGCAGGGAGTCGATAGCGACCCCCGAACGGCCCACCTCCCCGGCCGCCATGGTGGCGTCGGAGTCGTAGCCCATCTGCGTCGGCAGGTCGAACGCCATCGACAGCCCCGTCTGCCCCTCGTCGAGGAGGTAGTGGAACCGGTCGTTGGTTTCGGCGGGCGTCCCCATCCCCGCGTACTGGCGCATCGTCCACAGTCGCCCCCGGTGCATCGTCGAGTAGACGCCCCGCGTGTACGGTTCCTCCCCCGGGAACCCGACGTCCGACAGGTAGTCGTGGTCCGCGACGTCCGCGGGGGTGTACAGCGGGTCCACCGTCTGCCCCCCGGTGTCGGTGGTGAACTCGTCGTTTCGCTCCCCGAACCGCTCTACGGTCGGCCCGAACGTCTCCTCCTCCCAGCGCGCTTTCTCCTCCCGAATCGTGGCCAGTTCCTCGGGGTCGAACATGCTACGGGATGACGGCCGGTCGGAACTTAAGCGGTAGGGCGCCCGACGATTGGCCGACTGGACAGCCTCGTCCGCCACACGGCGCGGTTCGGAAGACGGGCCTCCGTCCCGCACTCCAGCGCCCCGACAGAACTGCGTGACACAGTCACACATGTAGGTAGAGATAAATTATCGAACAGCAAATAATTCTGTATGGTTCGTAGTTCACTGCTGACGTTGGTCGTCGTCGTACTCGCGGTCACCGCGGGATGTCTCGGAACCGGCGGTGACGGCGGCGCGGCGGACGGGGAGACGACCGACGTTCCGACGACAGGTGCGGAGGCGACCAGCGCCGCGGGGGCGGGACAGGGAGATTCGGCTGCGGACGCCGCTGACGACTGGGTGGCGACCGACCCCGAGAACGCCCTCCGGTCGGCGGGGAGTTTCACGTCTACCATGCGCTTCTCGGGAACCGGCCAGGACGCCGAGACCGGCGCGCTGACCAACACGTACGCCGTGGACCTGGAGAACGAGCGGTTCTTCGGGCACGTCGAGGCCGGTGACGACGCTGGCACCGCGTCGGTCGTCGAGTGGTTCAGCGCCGACGGCGTGACCTACACCAGAATCGGAAGCGGCGAACAGGTCGTCTACTTCCGCGACGCCGAGGAGAACCGGTTCTCCATGTCCGACGCCACCCTCGACGACACGTACTTCGCGTACGCCGCCGAGAACGACGACTGGCTGACGAAGAAGGGCACCGAGACGTACGACGGCGTCAGCGTGACTCGCTACGAGGCGACCGGCGTGGAGAAGTGGGCGTACTTCGAGGCGTACGCTCGGGAGGACGGGCGAGTGACCGACTTCGAGTACGTGGTGCTCGTCGACGGCGACGGCCTCGTTCGCTACCTCTCGTGGCACCTGGAGGGCGTCGACGAATCCGGCGGCGAGTCCAGGCCGTTCTCCCAGACGGTGGAGATGGAACTCACCGGCGTCGGGTCGACGACCGTCGAGGACCCCGCCTGGCTGAACGAAGCCAGAGATCGGGCCGTCTCGAACTGAGCGACCCGTCTCGCGCACTTCCGATTCTGAGAGACGTGAGTCCCGCTGTCGCCGTTTTCGATTCCGTCAGTTGTTCCAACTCCCTCTCTGACTGTTGACTCGTCCCGTCGTTCCGACTCCGTTCTTCGTCACGGACGCCTCGAACGCGTGGCCGGTGCGAATGGCGTGGCTCCGGGGGTCCGGTGTGGAATCGAACTTATCCGTCCGCGCCGCCAGCGCAACAGCATGCTCGAACTCGACGGGGCTGACGGCGGCGGGCAACTCCTCCGGTCGGCGCTCGCACTCTCGATGGTCACCGGTCGACCCTTCGAACTGTCGCACGTCCGCGGGGGGCGCCCGAACCCGGGGCTCCGCCCCCAGCACCTCGCCGCCGTCCAGGCGGCCGCGGCGGCGTGCGACGCCGAAGTCGAGGGTGCGGCCGAGGGGTCCGACCAGGTCGAATTCGACCCCGGACACGTCGGCGGCGGCGAGATTTCCGTCGACGTCGGGACGGCCGGCAGCGTGACGCTCGTCTTCGACGCCCTCCTTCCCCTGATGTCTGTCCTCGACAAGCCCCTGACCGTCACGGTCACCGGCGGGACCGACGTCAAGTGGTCGCCCACGACGGAGTACTACCGCCGGGTGAAACTCCCGCTGTTACGCCGGCACGGCGCGCAGGTGGCGCTGGACCTCGACCGGGCCGGGTACTACCCGACCGGCGGGGGGCGGGCCCGCCTCTCGCTCGCACCCGCCGAACTGTCGCCGTTCTCGCTCGTCGACCGCGGTGCGTTCGACGGCGCGCGTCTGTACTCCAGCGCCGCCTTCTCTCTCGCCGACCGCGACGTGGCCGACCGGCAGGCGGACGCCCTCGCGGAAGGACTGCGGGAGCGTGACCGGACAGTTCGGACGAAGGCGGTGACCTACCGGGAAACCGCTTCGCCGGGGTCGGCGCTTGCGCTGCACGCCCCCTTCGACGGCGGAACGGCCGGGTTCGACGCCGTCGGGGAGCGAGGGAAGACCTCAGAGGCAGTCGCCGACGAGGTGCTGGAAGCCTTCGACACGTTCGTCCGGAGCGGTGCGGCGGTGGACAGGCACCTGGCCGACCAGCTCGTCGTCTTCCTCGCGCTCGCGGGGGGCCGGGTCAGCGTCCCGACCGTGACCGAACACGTCCAGACCAGTCTCGACCTCCTGTCGGCGTTCGACCGGGAGGTGACGGTTTCGGCGGGCGACCCGCCGGTCCTGTCCGCCCCGGCCGAATCGAGTCCCTGAGACGGGTCGGTTCCGTCACGGAACCCGACGCGCCGCGGCCGTTCGAGACCCGACTTTTTCACCCCCGCCCCGCAAGTCGCACCATGGAACTCCCCGATCAGATGGCACGGTTCGTCCGCGCGGTCGGGCCAGACCACGACGAGATTCAACAGGAGATGGTGTCGTACGCGCGCGACCACGGCTTCCCCATCATCGGCCGCGAAGCCGGGGGCGTCCTTCGGTTGCTCGCCCGACTCACGAACGCCCGACAGGTGTTCGAGTTCGGGTCCGGGTACGGGTACTCCGCCACCTGGTTCTTCCGCGGGATGCCCGAGGACGGCGAAATCGTCCTCACGGAACACGACCCGGAGGAACTGGACCTGGCCCGCGAGTTCCTCGAACGCGCCGGCGTCGCCAGCCGTGCGGTCTTCGAGTCCGGCGACGCCCTCGAAATCGTCGACCAGTACGACGGGCCGTTCGACGTGGTCCTCGTCGACCACGAGAAGACCGGGTACGTCGAGGCCTTCGAGAGCGTCCGCGAGAAGGTTCCCCAGGACGGCGTCGTCGTGGCCGACAACGTCACCGGCGGACCGGTCGACTTCGACGCGCTGGTAGCCCGAATGGCCGACGGCGAGCCGATCGACGGGAGCGACACCTCGACGCGGGGCATCGCCGCGTACCTGGAGCGGGTTCGCGACGACGAGGAGTTCGAGACGGTCGTCCTCCCGGTCGGACAGGGCCTCGCCGTTAGCACCCGCGTCACCGCGCGGAGGTAGATTCGCGGGAGGGTGGGTGGCCACTCGTCAGGAGCGCTCGCCGACACGCACCTGGTCGTACATCCGCTTTGCGAACCCCGCGGGACCGGTCTTCGGCAGGTCGACCCACGGGTAGTAGAACGCCTCGACGACCGGGTGGTACGCCGGGAGCAACACCACGTCCTCCCAGTTGGCCTCTTCGAGGGTGAGAAAGGCTCGCTCGCGGGCCGCCCGGTCCTCGGGGTCGGTCGACGAGTGGTCGAGCACCGTCTCCCAGGCCGCCCCGGCGCGGGCGGCTGCGTCGGTCCCGTCCCAGAAGGAGTAGTGGACCGTCTCGGTCGACGGGTCCAGGAGCTGGAGGAAACTGTCCGGCTCCGGGTAGTCCATCGACCACCCCCACGAGAACATCTCGAGGGCGCCGTTCGCCCCGCGCGTCGCCATCGTCTGGAACGACGTGGTCTCCAGTTCGAGTTCCACGTGGGCGCTTGCGAGCGCGTCGCGGAGGAGCTGGCCGGTGTGCTGCCACGCGCCGCCCGGGTAGGTCGTGAACGTCAGGGACGCGGGGTTGGACTCGTCGTAGCCCGCGCGTTCCACGACCCGGCGGGCCGCTTCGATGTCCGACGCGTCGACGCCGTAGGGATAGCGCTCCCGGGCGTGCGCCCGGTAGGCCTCCCGACCCCCGGGGAAGATGTTCGGCGGCGTCAGGTGGTAGGCCGCCTCGCCCCGGTTCCGGTGGGCCTCCTCGGTCACGGTCGACTGGTCGAACACGTAGGCGACGGCCCGCCGGACGGGTCGGGGGACGCTCTCCGTGTTGAACCCGAGGTAGTACGACGTGAGTGACGGGATTCGCCGGTATCTCGCGGTCTTCCCGTTCCTCAGTGGGCCGTAGGTGCCGACGGCCCGACCGGTCTCGTCGACGGACTCGACGGACACCTTCGCGGGGTCGAACTGCGAGGACGGAATCCAGAACGCGTCCGCGTTCTCGTTCATCGCGAAGTTGTACGCCGCCTCGGGGTCAGAGAGGACCGTCCAGTGAATCCCGCCGACGTGGGGCCCGTCACGGTAGTAGGAGTCGACGGCAGTGACGCTGTACTCGGTCCCCGGCGACCACGACTCGAACGCGAACGGCCCGGCGCCGACCGGTCGGTCCGAGGCGAACGTCTGGTACTCCATCTCGCCGTCGTAGCCCGGGACGTCCCCCACGATGCCCTCGGGGACCACCGCGAACGAGGGGAGCGCCAGCACCTGCAGGGCCGCGTGAAACGGCTCGGAGAGGCGCATTTCGACCGAGTGGTCGTCGACGGCCTCGACGGCCAGCGACCCCGGCCGGTACACCTCGTGACGGCCGGCGTCGGTCGTCACCGTCTGCGTCCGGTGGGCGACGCCGAGTACGTCCAGCAGCGTCTCCGTCCATCGTGAGTTGTCCGACGCGGCCAGTCGCTCGAAGGAGTAGACGACGTCCCGGGCGCGGACGGGACGCCCGTCGTGGAACGTGGCGTCGGCGACCAGGTCGAACGTGTAGGTTCGCCCGTCGGGGGAGACGTCGTACTCGTCCACCAGGAGCGGTTCTGGCTCGACGTTCCCCTGCGGATAGTGGAAGAGGCCGTCGTGAATCTGGCAGACGACACGGTCCGAGGCCCCGTCGATGGAGTTCGCGGGGTCGAGTGTCCGTATCGGGTGGCCCACCAGACGGTACGTGCGCGCGCCGGCTTCGGGAGTCCCGTCGTCCGTCGCCGTCGGCGCGGCGAGACAGCCCGCGAGCGACCCCCCCACTACGGCCCCGGCGGTTGCGAGGACGGCCCGCCGGGACACCGCTGTGCGATAGCTCATGAACGCGATAGGTTGGCGGGGACAGACTAAATAAATTCCAGTAAATTCTACGACGACGAAAATGTGCCAACCGGTGTCGTGGGACCCCGTATCTCGGTGCGGTATCGGACTCCAAGCGGTATCGGTCGCCGGTACGGAATAGAGCACCTGACGAGGTCTGTCGTCCTGAGAGGCGGCGAGTCGGGAAGGGGCCGGACTACACCCGGTCCCGTGGCATCAGGTCCTCGAACTCCTGGTCGGCCAGCCACTCGGTCAGTTGCACGAGCTGGTCGGCGGCGGCCTCGAACAGTCGCTGGCCTTTCTCCGGCGTCGCGTCAGTCTGGTCGCCGAACACGCCGTTCTCGGAGTTGTCGATGGCGTCGTAGTACGTCCGCGCGCCGAACTGGCGGCCGACCTCGGGCGAGAACTCCCGGAGTCCGCCGTCACGGGCCGACTCCAGTCGCGACTCGTGGACCAGGTCCCGGGCGACGTGGAGTATCATCGCCGTCTCCTTCGGCCCGCCGTGCGGGCCGTTGTGTTCGAAGAGGTCGTCCACCAGGTCGGGGATGCTCTCGTCCCACATCCACTCGAGGGCGTAGGCCGTCTCGTCCTCTCGCAGGCAGTGGCCCACCTCCCGGAGGTGCTGGACGTTCCCGCCGTGGGCGTTGACGTACACCACGCGGTCGATGCCGTGGTACGTGAGGTTGCGCGTGAACGACTCCACGTACTCGCGGAACGCGGGTGCGCTCACCCACGCCGTCCCGGAGAACTGCCGGTGGTGGGGGCTGACGCCGATGTTGATGGTAGGCGTGACGAGGTATCCCGTCCGGTCTGCGGCCTCCCGTGCGAGGGCCTCCGCGATGAGGTGGTCCGTCGCCATCGGGAGGTGGGGGCCGTGCTGTTCGGTCGAACCCAGCGGAACCAGCGCGAGCGACTCGTGGTCGAAGTACTCGCCCAGGTCCGGCCATGCTTCGTCTCCGAGGTACATCTCGTGCGTACTCGGGAGGAGGGAGGCAAAGAGGTTGGTGGACGGCGACCCCGCGCCAGCGAACTGTGTAGTGGCGTTTATGGGGTCGGTCGACTAACGCCCTCCCACTGAATGTCGAAACAGCGCGGCGCACTCGGCTGGATACTCGCGACGGTCCTCCTCGCCGGTCTCACGGCGGTCCTCTACGGCATCGTCTTCGAACTGGCCCGGTCGAACCCGGGAATCGTCTCGGGCAGTGCGTCGGGGACTGGCCTGCCCGGCGGACTGGCCGGCGTCGTCGCCATCCCGGTCGTCGCCGTCGTGGCCGCGCTCGTCACCCTCTCGCTCATCAGGCGGGGCCGCTGACCGGGTTCCCGCGCCGGGCGAGGGAACCGCCTTCGCCACCCTTTTGCTACCGGACCGCCACCCTTCGAGTAACTATGTTTGGCGGAGGCGGCATGAACCCGCGGAAGATGAAGCAGATGATGAAGCAGATGGGCATCGACGTGTCGGAACTCGACGCCGAGGAGGTCGTCATCCGGACCGCCGACGAGGAACTCGTCTTCGAGGCCCCCCAGGTCACCCGCATGGACGCTCAGGGGCAGATGACCTACCAGATCGTCGGCGAACCCGAGTCCCGGGCGCTCGACGCGGAGGCGGGCGAGGCCGAGGCGGACGCGGAGGCGGACGACGCCGGGGACGAGGGCGAGGCCATCCCCGAGTCGGACGTGAAACTCGTCGCCGAACGGGCGAAGGTGACCCCGGACGAGGCCCGCGAAGCGCTCGACGCCGAGGACGGCGACCTGGCGGCGGCCATCAGCCGACTGGAGTGATACTCCTCGTCCACGACGACCGCGAGTACCTCCGGGAGCCCGGGTCAGAACTCCAGACCGACCTCGGGGTCCTGGAGATACCGGCAGACGTCGAACCCGGCCAGACGCTCGAGACGCACCTGGGCGAACCGTTCCAGGTGCGCGACCTTCGCGGTCCGGACCTGTTCAACCACTTCGAGCGCACGGGCGCACCGATGATGCCCCGGGACGTTGGCCTCGTCGCCGGTCACACTGGGGCCGCCGCCGGCGACAGCGTGCTCGACGCCGGCACCGGAACCGGCGTGCTCGCGGCGTACCTCGGTCGGATGGGTGCGGACGTGCTCACGTTCGAGCAGGACCCAGAGTTCGCCGAGGTCGCGCGGGAGAACATGGCGCTCGCCGGCGTGGAGGACCGGGTGACCGTCCGGACCGGCGACGTCACCGACCACCTCGACGAGCAGTCGGAGGTGGACCTCCTGACGCTCGATACCCGGGACGCACCCGACGTGGTCCGGCGCGCGCCCGAGGTGCTGGTCCCCGGCGGATTCGTCGCCGTGTACTCGCCGTTCGTCGAGGGGACCCGCGACGCCGTCGCGGCCGCCCGCGACGCGGGACTGGCGGACGTGCGGACCTTCGAGACGATTCAGCGGCGGATGGAGTTCAGCGACCGTGGCTCGCGCCCCTCGACGGCCGGCGTGGGTCACACGGGATACCTGGTTTTCGCGCGGCAGTCCTGAATCGACGAGCCCCTGACGCGACCCGACCCCGGGACCTGCCGTCTACTCCGTGGCTCGAATCACCGCGAACAGCGACTCGCGGAACCGGTTCGGGTCGAGCACGTCCCGGAGTGCGTCCGCCAGTCCCTCCTTCTCGGCGTCGAGAACGCTCGTCGGGTAGGCGCCCCCGACGATGCGGAACTCGCCGTCGTGCGGCCAGACGGCCACCCACCCGTTCATCGAGAGGACGACGTCCTCCAGTTCCAGGTGCGCCTCGAACCGGTGGGCCTCCGCCTCGACGTCTCCCACCCGGAGCGTTCGGGAGTCGGCCTCGCGGACGTCGGAGAAGCCCCTGTCGGCGAGGCGTTCCCGGTAGCCTCGCCGGGCGCGTTCGGTCACGAGTCGCCGCAGGGCGGCGCTCACCGACGACCGGGGTTCGATGACGAGGCGGGTCGTGAAGACGAACCGCCAGACTCGGTCGACCCCCGTCCGTGCCCGCACTGTCTCGCGGAGGGTCGCGTCCTCGTAGATGGCGGTGTGGCCGGTGACCCGGATGGACCCGAACTGGAACAGCGACTCGGAGGTCGTTTCGGTCCGGTTCCACTCGGAGAGCACTCGTTGCGGGACGGTGGGAACCTCGTCTTCGGCCGTCACTCACTGCACCTCCCGTAATAGGGCGAGCAGTTCCTCGCGGAAGGCGCCCGCGGCGCTGTCACCGTCTCCCTGCGCGCCGCCCGGTACCTGCTCCGGATACCCGCCGCCTGCGAGGTGGTAGGTCCCGCCGGAAATCCAGAGTGCCAGCCACGCGGCGACGTCCAGCGTCGTATCTGTCCCCGTGCCGGCGTCGCCGCCGCGGGCCGGCGGGCGAACCCGCCCGCGGTACGGGAACAGTTCGGCCCGGTCGCCGGCGTCGGTCCGGAACCGCTCGCGGCCGCGACCTTCGAGGCTCTGGACGCCCCGCGACGTCAGTTCCTCGCGGAATCCGCGGCGCGCCTCCTGCGAAACCGTCCCGTACACCGACAGGGGGCCGACCAGCGGTGGCAAGCCGGGGTCGAAGGTCAGCGTCGAGGCGAAGAAGAACCGGGGAGACGGGTCGAGCCCCGTCCGGTCGCCCACCTCCCCGTCCTCGTACACCAGCGTGTGCTCGCGGACGACCAGCGCGGGGAGTCGAAACCGCACCGACTCCCGTCGTTCGGTTCGCTCCCACGGCCCCGTCTCCAGGCGCTCGACAGGGACGTCCGGAAACGGGCCGTCGGAGGGGTCACTCATTCAGTGGTCGTCCTCGCGCCACTTGTGCCCGCACTCGGTGCAGGTGAAAAACCGGGTCTCCGACTCGTCGGCCGAGCGAATCTGCTTCATCTCCCAGAACGCCCGGTCGTTCCCGCACTCGGGGCACCTGGCGTTCGTCGTCGGACCCATGTCCTCGGTGCTGACGTCGGAGGTGTCGATGACCTCCGTCTCCTCCTGGGACTGCGTCGAGACCATCTGGGCCTCGCGGGCCGAGTCGCGCAGTTTCTCGTGCCCGTTCGGGCAGACCCACCTGTCCCCCTCCGTTTTCATCATCGAGCCGCATTCGTCAC